>NZ_JAHRFA010000050.1:0-30563 GCF_020883045.1 Microcoleus sp. CAWBG58
TAATTTAGCTGAATTTAACAAGCTTCTGTAACGCTAACGCTGCATAATTTCAGCCCAAAAGCGTTTGGCTTTCAAGTTTTCACAACTGATAAAAAAATCCAACCCACATCTGCGGAATGTGGGTTAGAGGACTGCAACAGAGAGGAGAAATCACTCCGATGAAAAGAAATTTTTCCTGTAGGTTTAATGACCCAAATGTAGAGTTCTGAGTCATGTAAAACTGAATACTGTACAATGGTTGCGTTTTCAGTACGGGCAGTTTGCTTAATTTCTGTGAGACTGGGATAAGGAACTGGAACGATTTCTTGCTGTTGCGGGGATAATCGCCGCAATAACAGCTCGACGAATGCACGAGCGCGTCCTCTTTCAGCAATTTCTAGCGCCTCTTCGGGTTTTTTACGAGCAACTAGAACTTGTTGTAAGGTACGATAAGTGCTAAGATGTCGATCAAACATAGCAACTTTAGCACTATCATTACTGCCCAATCTTTGGCGTATATCTTCTAATAATTCCATTCCTTCACGCAGCCTTTTTTCTGCCCCTGGTAAATCACCAATTAAGAACAAAGAATCTCCTATATTGTTGAGAGAATTTGCTGTACCCATGCGATCGTCAAGCTTCTTAAAAATTGTCAAAGACTGCTCAGAGAAATCAATAGATTTTTTAAATTGTCTCATCAATCCATAAGCATAGCCCAAACTACCGAGTGCATTTGCTTCAGTTTGAGGAACGCCGAGTTTTTGAGATATTTGCAAAGACTGCTTGCAGTAATCTATCGCTTCCTGATATTTGTTTAGAAATATATAAGCATTACCCAGTCCAATTAGAGTAATTGCTGCGTCGTTGCTATCTCGATGAAATTCTTGTTCAATAGCTAAAGACTGCTTGTAGTAATCTATCGCCAGATCGTATTCTCCTCTAAAGTAGTAACTATTACCCAGATTCCCTAGAGGATTCGCTTTGTTTTGGCGATCGCCAAGCTCCTCATAAATTTTCACCGATTTTTCCAATGAATCAATAGCTAGTTGATATTGTCCCAAAGAGTTATAAATATTTCCCAAATTGCTGTATACACCAGCTTCTTCATTGCGCTTACCAAGCTCCTTAAAAATTGCCAAAGACTTCTTGTAGACTTCTATAGCCTCTTTGTATTGGGTCATAGATTCGTAAGAATTACCAAGATTGCTTAGAAGCTTAGCTTCTTGCTCGCGATAGCCAATATCGTGAAAAATCTCCACAGACTTTTTCAATGAATCAATATCTCCAAGTTTCAGATATAATTTCAGAGCCTTTTCCCAAGACTTTAAAGCTGCGGACAAATCACCCCTTTGTCGCTGCTGTTTTCCCTGCTGGAACAATCTATCCGCTTCTACCTTTCGATCGGCCACTGTCTGCGCTAATACTTGCGGAGCATTGAACAACCCAACTATTGCCCCAGTTAATGGCAGAAAACTCGTCATCAACAGCGTTAACAATGCCATCAAGCTGATTTTTTGAAATCTCATAATTCTCACTCCTCTTAGTTTATTTCTCTTAATACAGGCTCAGAAATCAGTTGTGGTAACTCCACCTGCTTTAGCAACGTCCTCCACTCTGCCACCGCTGCTGAATTCTGAGGCTCTTGAATTTGCAACTGAGCCAACTCCGTCAGCGTTTCATACCACAATCCATTGGCTATGTATGGTGAATTTGCCAATACTCGCTCGATAGATCCAGAAACCCTGAAATCATCTTCTTCTCTAGAAGAGGGGTTGCAAATATAAGAGAACATCCACTGGTAACGTTTTCCCTCTTCCAACGTCTTGCTTTCCGGCAGACGGATGCCGATAATTCCAGGTTTGCTATTCCACGGAAACTGGGTTTTGTAGAACAGATTGCCTGCCTCATCATTCAGCAACAACTCTACAGATCGATTCTGAGAGGGAGAAAAGGGAACGTAAAACCATAACGTTGGACGTGCCGCGCGGGTGAAGTTAATATCCTTCGGTGGCACTAATGCTGTGAGGAATTTGCCAGCAACCGAACACTCTTGACGAGTTGCAGCATCGGAGCGATTTCCAGGTGCGCCTACAGATGGCATGACAAACCGACGGCGTTGACTGAGCCGAGTTGCCCCAGATTTTACAGTAGCTGCCCTGATTGAGGGTGTGCGCGATTCCCATGTCCCGATCGCCCGTATAGGTTGAATTGCGAGAATGAAAATTAACCCACTCAAACAGGCAATTATAATGCGTTGGAATCGCAAATTTCTTCCGAACATAATCCTAGTTTATTTCCTTGAAGGCTATCGTTTTTGACGGATATTATTGCGCCCATTTCAACGCTCACGATTCCCTCAAACTCGACCTTAACTCAATTGAAGTCTGAGATTTAAAGTTAGTCAAAACCATCTAACTTATTCAGGAATTAAACCAGTTTAAGTAATTTGTGATTTGAGCCTAAAATTGTTTTTCAGACTCAAAAAATTGAATTCGTATTAGGCTAAAACTTTTAAATAAAATTTCAATCGGTGTGTTTTCTGCAATCAATTTGGTCTATTCAATCGATTTGGCGAAGTTTTACCCAGCCCAAAACCGATCGTGCTGCCCCCTGTTGCCACAAACACTAACACCGATGGAATTAGTGGCATCCAGCCACCCCAAATCAATAGCACCCAGCACATTAATGATAACACCGCAATCGCTATCACAGCCGACAGTGCCAAAATTTTTCTCCGATGCACCCGCGAAGCCAACACCCCACCAATGAACGACCAACTCCCAATCCAGAGAAATTCTCCCCATTGTGGCAACACCCAAATTAAAGATCGCCCATCCAACACGGCACTGAGAATCTGACTCACCATCTGTGCTTGCACCATCACTCCAGGCATTTCTTTAAATTCCGTACCTCCGGAACTATACGGTGTCGCATGATAATCCTTGGCGCTGGCTGCCGTTACCCCAATTAGTACAATTTTGTCTTTAATCTGTTTTGGATTAATTTCACCATTGAGAAGTTCGGTCAGCGTTACTTTTTCCGCCACCTCTGTCACTGCTCGGTAGTTGAGTAGAATTTGATAGCCGCCAAAGATTTGACCGTTATCCTCATTTTGCTGATAACCTCCTGTATAAAATTGCAAGCGCCGAAAAATCGTATTCCCAATTTTCAGTTGTTGGTCTTTGGTCAGTGTTGGCTCTATTTTGTGGGCAGAATGCAAATAATTTAAGGCAATCTGAAAACTGAGGGATAAATCGGCTTGGCATTTAGCATTTTTATCGATATTCATCGACAAGAGTTGGCGACGGAGAATATTATCAGCATCTTTGACGACATCGCTAAAACCTAGACGTTCTTCTGGCACTGCCACCAAAGTCCCGATATCCGGCTTGTTGAAGTCGGAAGGATTGCCGACGCTGCATACCGCAATCAGGTTTTCATTTTGCTTTAACTCCCGGACTAATTCCGCATGACCCGGTTCTCTGGGGACATCGCGCCAGATATCTAAAGCGATTGTTTGAGGTTTGTAGGCTTTTAACTTAGCGATCGCTTGAGCTAGAATGCCATCTGGCAAGGGAAATTGGTATTTAGCGACATCCTCTTCCGTTGCAGTTACTACCAGCAGGCGAGGATCTGGCTTTTCCTCTGGTCGCGATCGCATCAACAGGTCAAACGCTTTCAATTCGTAAGTCTCCAGCCCTCCCGTCTGTCGCACCCCTAAAACCATCCCAGTCACAACAAGACTGGCTAAAAGGACAGTACGGAGTTGGGAGAATACTTCCCTCTTCCAAAAACGAAATCGTCTGTCGTCAGAAGAGGGCGGTAACAGATTGTACTGTGGTACTGACCAAGCCGTTACCAGTGAGGCAGTGGGAATAATAAAGGCAACTTTAACCTCCGGTCGAAAGATGTCCGCCGCCACCGCTATTCCTACTACAGCTTGTAGCCGATCGTCCCATACGGGCGCACCACTAAAACCCCCTTCTAGGCGATAACCTGGTTGTCTTACCGCCTCAAGCTGCACCCACCCGTTTGCCAAACGTCCTCGTAACTCTCCCTCAGCCCAAGCACCATTATGTTGTCCCTCTGGAAAACCCATGACTTTGAACTGATGTCCCCACAAATTTTTGGCGATCGTTAACGGTGCGGGTTGAGCGGTAACAGGGGGCTTAGACTCCAACTCTAATCCAGCAATATCTTCAAATTTTGCCTGCGGATTGAGAGGTTGCCAGAAAATTACCCTGGCTTTGAACTGCTGTCCCGGTGCCAAAATAGGGAAGTCTAAAGTGACTTCTCCCTCTGGCATTTCAACTGTTTCTCGTCCCTCCCCCAAAGCATCTGCCACGACATGAGCGCAAGTGAGGATATACTTATCAGACACTAAGAACCCAGCACCGATTGGCAATCCCGATCTGGAATAAATCCGAACAACTGACGACTCAAGAGGTGAAACCATTATTCGACTCTTTTTTCCACTTCAGAGTAATCTCATAGTTAACTTCGGTACTCCCTGAAGCCACCACTGCACCCAATTCCGCACTCATTTTGATACCAAATTTAACTTCTACTTCATCTGCCGGCTCATTTAAACTCCGCACTTTTGTCAGAATGGCATTGGCTACAGGCTTAATTTTATCCAGAGCTGACTCGAAGGTTTTTTGAGCTGTCTTAGTCACCTTATTTCCTAAACCAATGCGACTATCAGTGGGGGTGGAATCGTCTACTTCTACAAGAATAGAGTCGCCGTTTTCGAGCGGAAATTCAACAATACGTTTCATAGTAATAAATTCTGCTTGGGCGACAATAGCGCCCCAATGATAGCATTTGAAAGCCTGTTTTTCCAATGAACGGTGATACATTAACCATTTTTAGGAACAGGCAAGATGCCTGTTCCACAAAGACTTAAGTTTCTTGTGGAGTGGGCATCTTGCCCGCTCCTAAAAGACTTATTCACAATACAAAAACCTTTACCTTTAAGCTGATTCGGGTTTTGGTAGCGAAGACGGAAGCACTAACAATTCGGCAGTCGATCGCTTCTCAACCATTTCCTTAGTTATCGTACACCGCGTCACATCCTTGCGCGACGGCAACTCGTACATCACATCTAACATTAATTCTTCGACAATTCCCCGCAGTGCCCGCGCTCCTGTTTTGCGGCGGTATGCCTCTTGCGCGATCGCCCGAATCGCATCCGTCTTAAACTCCAACTGTACATTATCCATTTTTAGCAGCTTTTGATACTGCTTCACCAAAGCATTGCGGGGCTCCGTCAAAATCGCCATCAGCGTTTCCTCATCCAGCGGCTCTAACACCGCCGCCACCGGCACCCGCCCGATAAACTCTGGAATCATCCCATATTTTACCAAATCGTCCGGTTCCAGTTGCTTGAGCACATCAGCGGCCCGCTTTTCCTTCGGCTGAGCTTCTCCCGGCTGAATAAAACCCATTGACTTTTTACCCGTTCTCTGCTCGATCACTTTTTCCAAACCGACAAAAGCGCCACCGCAAATAAACATAATATTGCTGGTATCAATTTGGATGCAATCTTGATACGGGTGCTTGCGGCCGCCTTGAGGTGGTACATTGGCGATCGTCCCCTCCAGCATTTTCAGCAAAGCCTGCTGCACTCCTTCCCCAGAGACATCCCGCGTAATCGAAGGATTTTCGCTCTTGCGGGCAATTTTGTCAATTTCATCAATATAAATAATTCCGCGCTGGGCCTCTTCCACGTCCATATCTGCCACTTGCAGCAGCCGCAGCAAAATATTTTCCACATCTTCCCCGACATAGCCCGCTTCCGTCAGCGTTGTCGCGTCAGCCACCGCAAACGGCACATCCAGCATATCAGCCAAAGTCTGAGCCAGCAGAGTTTTGCCGCAGCCCGTCGGCCCGATTAACAAAATATTCGATTTTTGTAGTTCTACTTCTTCCGGCGGGTGCTTGCCGCTATTTTTGGCATGGATAAAGCTGAGGCGCTTGTAGTGGTTGTAAACTGCCACCGAGAGGACTTTTTTCGCCTCCTCTTGACCGATCGCATTTTCGTCGAGATAATTTTTAATTTCCCTCGGCTTGGGAATTTGGCTCATCGAGATACTTTTGCCCGAGGTAGCGCGGCGTTTTTGCGTTGTTTCCTGCTTCGGAACCGCCGCCGCGGGCACAGCACTCGAATCGAACAACTCCTCATCTAAAATTTCATTGCACAAATCAACGCATTCATCGCAGATATAAACCCCGGGGCCTGCGATTAACTTTCGCACTTGCTCTTGAGACTTGCCGCAAAACGAACATTTTAGATGGGAGTCGTACTTAGACATAACAGCCTCTTAATTCAGTGCAGTGACGTTTTCTCCCGCAGCCGGAAGGTTTTCTTTTGCGATAACTCGATCGACCAATCCGTAATCTTTGGCTTCATCGGCTGACATAAAAAAGTCGCGTTCTGTATCTGCCTCTAATTTGTCGATCGGTTGACCCGTATGGTGCGCTAACAATTGATTCAGCTTACGCTTATGATAAAGGATTTCTTTGGCTTGAATCTCAATATCTACTGCTTGACCTTGAGCGCCTCCGAGCGGCTGGTGGATCATAATCCGAGAGCTAGGAAGAGACATCCGTTTCCCGTGAGCTCCTGCTGTCAGCAGAAATGCGCCCATACTCGCAGCCAAACCGTAACAAATCGTCACCACATCCGGGCGAATTTGCTGCATTGTGTCATAAATTGCCATACCCGCCGTTACCGAGCCACCCGGGGAATTGATGTACATTTGGACATCTTTTTCTGGGTCTTCGGCATCTAGATACAATAGCTGAGCTACGATCGAGTCAGCCACTTCGTCGGTTACGGGAGTTCCTAAAAACACAATGCGCTCCCGCAGCAAGCGCGAGTAAATGTCAAATGCCCGTTCCCCCATCCCCGACTGTTCTAGTACCATCGGCACTACATTGCTGGGGCTAGAGCTGACATCAAAATCGTTGTAGCTTGTAATTAGGTAATTGGAAGATTGAGATACCACCATAAGACACCAGTCAAGGATTCTAGACAATTTGCTGCTGTTGAAAGCTTGAAATTAAGCCGCCAGCTTTTAACTATTATGCCTCTTCTGAACCGCTTCTAACAACCTACCTAAATCTACTGATATCGAACAGAATTAGTGCAAGTCCAAGTCTGCGGTGTAACTTCCTCAAGGTAAAAAGAAGCGCATTGCTGCTTGCTGATGGCTCCGCTTGCGCTCGCTCATCAGCCCTGACCACTTTTCCCCCGACGCGAGTTTAAGACCTTGAAGTATCACCTATTGAGTTGTAATTAATGATCGATTTGTGTCAGGTGTTTTATGGTTTTCACGCCATTTAAGCCTTAACAACCCGCATCTATCGAGCGTAGTCACATTTTACTACATCATGTCAATGCAAGTCTATCTCTTCAAGAGTGAGTATGTTTAAGTAGAAATAGGTAGTTTTTTTGAAACTATTTTTACCCCAGATGGGGGGAATGGGGAGTTAGGAGTGAGGGAGATTGATGGCTGTGCTCGGCGTAACGTTGGTAGAGTGAATGAGTTAAAAGACTTACTCACCAATCGTGGCTGTTTTTAGTGCGCGCCAACCGAAACCCGGTTTCTGTTGCAAAAACTTGGTTTGGCAGCGAGACACCTACATAAAAACGTTTCTAGCCCCTGCGCGCCAGCCCTGTTGCAGCAAGCATCAGGTGTGCCACATTCGTGTCAATTTAAGCTTAAGAGTTGATAAATATCGTTTACCCCCTAGGCTATATCCCCCTAAATCCCCCTAAATAAGGGGAGTAGGGGTTGACTTTGAGTGCTTCTTGTCCCCCCGACTATCATGGTGGCTAGGGGGGGAGCAGGGCCAGACCATGAAACAACAATCTATAACTGCGTTTGACGTGCTTTTTGGCACAAATCTGCGCGTTTCGCACCCTACGCTGGTAGTTTCTAGAAGCAAAACTAGAAGGTTTTACTCTTGGCCTACCACTTCCACGTCGATGGCGCTGGTGACTGCTTCATCAGACTCTTCGGCGTCTGATTCTTCTGCTTCTTCCTCTGCTGCTGGAGTCAAAGAGCCTTCAGGTACGAGTTCAATTGTCCCTTTTTCTTCCAACCATTTCAGGGTTTTTTGTTTTAGCAAGTCTTCTGCTACAAATTCCCGCAACTTTTCAGGGTCAAAATTCCCTTTGGGAAACTGCTTTCTGACTTTTGCTACTTCTGCTAATACTTCTGCTGGTTCAACAGATAAGGATTCCTGCTTGGCTACTTCTGCCAGAGCTAGAGTCTGTTTGAGCCTTTCTACTGCTTCCGGACGAGAGCGTTCCCGCATTGGGCCGATATTTTGTTCGGTAAACAGTTGGTTGATATCTATGCCATAATTTTTCAACTGCATGGCTTGTTGGTTGAGCAAATAATCGATTTCGCGATCGACCATAGTTGCGGGAATTTCCACATCTATTAGTTCAACCAGTGCTGCTGATATGGCTTTTTCCTTATTAGCTGATAACTTGTTTTCTTGCTCTGTTTTAAACCGAGTTTCGAGGGATTCGCGCAGTTCTGCTAAAGTTTCAAACTCGCTAACTTCTTGGGCGAAGTCGTCGTCCAACTCCGGCAATTCCTTTTCCTTCAGTTCCTTCAGAGTAATCGTAAATACTGCTGGTTTTCCCGCCAATTCTTCACTGCTATATTCATCAGGGAACTGGACGGAAACTTCTCTAGTTTCTCCCGGATTCATCCCGATCATGCCTTGGATAAAGCCCGGTACAAACTGATTTTCCGACAATTCTACTTGAAAGTCTTCGGCATCGCCACCTGGAATTTCTGCGGGAGTTTCACCTTCGGCTGCTTCGGCAAATCTACCTGCGAAATCAACCAAAGCCATGTCTCCCAATTGAGCTGACCGGCCTTCTACGGGGATTAAAGTCGCTTTGTCCGATCGATATTTTGCCAGTACCTCATCTACCTGAGCCTCATCATACTTAACTTCTTCTGCTTGAAGCTGCAAGCCGGTGTACTGACCCATTTTTACTTCGGGTTCTACATCAACCTTAGCCGAAAAAGTCAGAGGCTGTTCTGGATCGAACTTTCCTAGCAATTCTTCAAACTCAGTGCGGAGTTCAAAACTGCCTATTGCCGGAATTTTTTCTTGTTCGAGAGCTTTTTGCAGTGAATCATTAATCAAATTTTCCAAAGCTGTAGCTTTCAAGCGAGTCTGGCCCAGGCGCTGTAGCAAAACTTGGCGGGGAACTTTGCCTTTGCGGAACCCAGGAATATTGACCTCGCGAGCGAATTGTTTAATTACCTGCTCGTAAGCTTGTTTTGATTTTTCTGATGGCACTTCGATTTCCAAACCAATTTGACTGGCTGGAAGTTTTTCCTGGGTTACTTTCATCGGCTTTTGTGATATTTAACAATATTGTTGACACTCTCCGGCGTTAACGCACGGGGATTCTTGGATCTTCGATCGACTTTAAGATTCCCCATCCACTGGCGAGCAGTGCTTAAACCTTTCAACCGTGCGATCGCACCAATTGACGAGCTTAACTTGGTGAAGCCCAGAGAGTCAATCTCCCCAAACGTACTAGGATACGAGCCTAGCATTCGGGCGTGCCCCGCCCTATGTGTTCGGTCAAATTATTAGGTTCTCTGGTGGTGGGATGTTATTTTTTTTTAATCCCTAGCTGTTTATAGAGTTTTCGCTGCTCTTTGTCCCTCGGTTTATGCCTAAAAGTGTGTCCTCAACTGTTTCACTCCGGGCAAAGGAGTTTCACCTTGACTGTTGATATTGTACACTGAGCTTATACCTAAATTCGGAGCTAAGCCGTCCTCCGCTTCGCCGCACGACGGGGTTTTAGACCCAAATTTTTGATAACTGCCAACACCTCTACTGGATGAGACTGTGACTCGTTTCCGGCTACTTTTTTCGCTCTTGCCAAATAGTTTTGGTTTGAGGATACTGGGTTTTGCTGGTAGGAATGTGGAGGTTAAGTCCAGTGACGCTCCCACACTAATTGCAAGCAATATAGTTTGGGCATCTGAGTCCTGTAAAGGATATCTAGATCTTCCTACCCTTCGGGAACGCTTCGCGAACGAGATACTCCAAAAGTTTCTCTCTACGGCGTTTTATAGTGAGGAACACGTCGGGCCCCACGCTCGCTCCAATCATATCAAAGATTGTTGATTTCGGTGGTGAAGATTTCCCTGTCCTGCGAAATCGGTCAACCTCCCCACCGAAATCAACCGGGCTTTCATCCCACACCAATCTGTAAACGATATGTTGTGGGGATTCCCGCGCCCGCTAGCTAATTGCCGATGCACCATAGCATATATCGCCCTCGGATGTCAATCCGACCGGCATGAGCGGGCGATCGAATTTAATGGATGCGTTTGCTAAAATTCAGGTATCCCAAAACCAACTAGATGTGGATTGGGCGGGAGCAGATGGCAAAAGATGCTAAACTAAGATTGACTACGATCGACCACCTCGGTTACTTGCACCCTTGCCATCTGCTCGCGCCCTGATGTGGCATAAAATTAATTGAGTTTAATTAACTATTGTGGATTTAAATTGTATATTTCCTAGACCGATCAAAAATCCTCTCGCCCTCTCGCCCTCTCGCCCTCTGGCCCTCTCGCCCTCAATCACCACAAACAATCTAGGTACACGCACAAAAGCTTATTCAGTATTGCAGTTATTTAAATTTTAGATTTCGATCGTTTAGACTCTAATTTGTGGAGGAAACTAATTTGTCTCAATCCTATCGAGTTGCCATTTTAGGAGCCACCGGCGCTGTCGGTGCCGAGTTACTAGAACTCCTGCACAGCCGGAGTTTTCCCATTTCAGACTTGAAGCTGCTGGCTTCGGAACGTTCAGCAGGCACAACTTTGCCCTTTGGCGGCGAGATGTTGCCGGTCGAAGCTGTATCGGAGCGATCGTTCGATAATGTAGATCTAGTTCTCGCCTCCGCCGGCGGTTCTATCTCTAAACTGTGGGCTCCGAAAGCAGTGGCAGCCGGGGCCGTGGTAATCGACAATTCTAGCGCTTTCCGTATGGATGCGACGGTACCTCTAGTTGTTCCCGAAGTCAATCCCCAAGCTGCGGCAACTCACCGAGGTATCATTGCTAATCCCAACTGCACCACGATTTTGATGGCAGTTGCCGTTTGGCCGCTGCACAAAGTTAAACCAGTCAAGCGCATAGTTGTAGCGACTTACCAGTCTGCCAGCGGCGCGGGCGCCAGGGCAATGGAGGAAATGAAAGATCAAGCCCGAGCAATTTTGGCAGGGGAAATTCCCAAAACCGATATTTTTCCCTACCCCTTGGCTTTTAACTTGTTTCCGCACAATACACCGATTAACGATTTAGGGTATTGTGAGGAAGAGATGAAAATGGTCAACGAAACTCGAAAGATTTTTGGTACGGACGAGATTAGAATTAGTGCGACTTGCGTCCGGGTTCCCGTACTCCGCGCCCATTCGGAGGCGATTAATCTGGAGTTTGCAGAGCCTTTTAGCCCGATCGACGCTAAGGAAATCTTAAAGGAGGCGATCGGCGTTAAGCTGGTAGAAGACTGGCAAGCTAATTATTTCCCGATGCCCGTCGAGGCCAGCGGTAAGGATGAAGTGCTAGTCGGCAGGATTCGCCAAGATATTTCTCACCCCTGCGGGTTGGAGATGTGGCTGAGCGGCGATCAAATTCGCAAAGGGGCTGCTTTAAATGCGGTGCAAATAGCTGAGTTGCTAGCAGACAAAGGTTTGCTGCAAATCCAAGCAGCAGCTATTTCTACTTAGGGCGACTGAGCCCAAAAAATAGATGCAAGTCCCCTACGTCAGGAGTGGAGATCTCAAAATTTTAGAGTCTAGTTGAAAAACCCAGATTCATCTGTGGAATCAATTTAAAATCTAAAATTTAACATCTAAAATCGACTGAATCTAACAAAAGGGCAAGTGAAATGAAGATTTTAGATAAATCTTGCATCTGAAATCAAAAATTTAAAATCAAAAATCAACAGTCTAAAATCGGAGAAAGTGTGGTAAAGTTTGGACGAGTTCTGACTGCAATGATTACGCCGTTTAAGGAAGACGGCAGCGTTAACTATGCGGTTGCAGAAAAATTGGCAGTTCATTTAGCCGATCGCGGTACAGATAGCTTAGTGCTGTGCGGAACTACCGGCGAATCTCCCACTATGAGCTGGGATGAAGAGTACCAATTATTTCAGGTGGTACAAAAGGCAGTAGCCGGTAAAGCTTTGGTAATTGCAGGAGCAGGATCGAATTCGACCTCAGAAGCCATCGAAGCCACGCAAAAAGCAGCTAAACTCGGGTTAGACGGCTGTCTGCAGGTAGTTCCTTATTACAACAAGCCGCCGCAAGAAGGTTTGTACAATCATTTTCGGGCGATCGCGCAATCTTCTCCAGAATTGCCTATAATGTTATATAACATCCCCGGTCGCACTGGCCAGAATATGTTGCCCGAGACAGTAGCTCGATTGGCAGAAATCCCCAACATTGTGGCAGTCAAAGAAGCAAGTGGCAACCTAGATCAAGCAAGTCAAATTCGGTGCTTGACATCACCGGAATTTGCGATCTATTCTGGAGATGATTCCCTAACTTTGCCAATGTTGGCGGTAGGAGGATCTGGTGTAGTTAGCGTAGCCAGCCATCTGGTAGGAGAGCAACTGCAACAGATGATTAAAGCTTTCGAGGCCGGTCAAGTTCAAGTCGCTACCCAGATTCACTTGCAACTTTTTGACCTGTTTAAAGCTCTTTTTCTCACCACAAATCCCATTCCAGTTAAGGCAGCTCTTAAACTTCAAGGCTGGGATGTAGGCTCCACCCGTCCGCCCCTGTGCGCTCCGCCCGTTGAGGTAACTCAAAAGTTAAAGGACGTACTGAGTCAGCTAGCCGCAGTATCTGCTAGCTAGATAGGCGAGAACGAGTTTTCAGACAACTGAATATTAGTTGCGATCGGTCAGTAGTGCGAGCCTCGGAACTCGCAAACGTCATCAGTCATTAGTCATTAACTGTTAGTAAGTAACTGACTGTCAAGGATTAAAGACTGGGAATAAAAGACTCAAGACTGAAGACAACTGACTGTACGGGTTCGCAAAACCCGCGGGGGAGTTTTCCATCATAAATATGTGGAAAAAAATCGCCCTACTAACCAACAGCCGAAAAAAGACGACAGACAAAAGACAACAGACTCATAACAAAAATAACTAACAAAGGATACGCATGATCAAAAATACAACTGCATCAGCTCTAAAAGTTATTCCCCTCGGCGGGCTGCACGAAATCGGTAAAAACACTTGTGTGTTCGAGTACGGCGACGAAATAATTCTTTTAGATGCAGGTTTAGCTTTCCCCACAGATGGAATGCACGGTGTAAATATTGTCCTCCCAGACATGACTTACCTGCGGGAAAACAGCCACAAAATTAAAGGTATGATCGTGACTCACGGTCACGAAGATCACATCGGTGGTATCCCCTATCACCTCAAAGAATTTGAAATTCCAGTCATCTACGGGCCGCGTTTGGCGATGGCTTTGCTCGCCGGAAAATTGGAAGAAGCGGGAGTGTCTCACCGCACAGAATTGCGGACAGTTAGACCGCGGGATACGGTCAGAATTGGCAAGAATTTCTTAGTCGAATACATTCGCAACACTCACTCGATGGCCGACAGTTTCACTGTGGCAATTCACACTCCCGTCGGAATTATTATTCACACTGGAGACTTTAAAATTGACCACACTCCTGTAGACGGCGAGCATTTTGATTTGCAAAAGCTGGCGGAGTACGGCGAAAGAGGCGTGCTGTGCTTGATCAGCGATTCTACTAACTCGGAAGTTCCTGGTTTTACCGCTTCAGAACGTTCTGTCGCTCCGAATTTAGACAGAATTATCGCTCAAGCAACGGGAAGAGTGATGATCACGACTTTTGCTTCGTCGGTACACCGATTGCAAATTGTTTTAGAATTGGCTAAGAAAAACAATCGGTATGTCGGAGTGGTTGGTCGCTCAATGCTGAACGTGATCGCTCACTGTCGCAATCTTGGCTACATCAAATGCGAAGATAGCCTGTTCAAACCGCTGAAAGAAATCCGCAATTTGCCAGATGACAAGGTTTTGATTTTGACTACGGGTTCCCAAGGCGAACCGATGGCGGCGATGACTCGCATTGCTAACGGCGAACATCACGAAGTGAAAATTAGAAAGGGCGATACAGTCATTTTCTCGGCTAATCCGATTCCTGGAAATACGATCGCAGTGGTAAATACGATCGACAAACTGATGATGCTGGGCGCAAACGTAGTTTACGGGCGCGACAAAGGAATTCACGTTTCCGGCCACGGCTGTCAAGAAGACCAAAAGTTAATGATTAACATGACTCGTCCCAAGTTCTTCTTACCTGTGCACGGCGAACACCGGATGCTGGTTCAGCATTCCAAGACTGCTCAAAGCATGGGCATTCCCGCGAGCAATATGGTGATTATTGACAACGGCGATGTCGTAGAGTTGACCGAAAATTCGATGCGAGTTAGCGGTAAAGTGCCTTCAGGAGTTGAATTAGTAGACTCTTCGCGATCGGGCGTAGTCAAAGCAAACGTCCTCAAGGAACGCCAGCAGTTAGCCGGAGATGGCGCTGTAACGGTAGCGGCAGCTTTGAACTGGGAAGGCAAGTTAGTCGCTAAGCCAGAAGTCCACTTAAAAGGTGTCGTGACATCCGCCGATCGCGCGGAAACGATCGGACTAATCAATCAAACCATTGAAACAGTTTTGAGCGATCGCTGGTCGGAATTTGTCCTACCTGCTACTGCTGAATCGCCAGTTAATGTTGACTGGGTAGGAGTTCAAACCCAAATCGAAAAAGCAATTGGGCGAGTGCTGCGCCGCCAACTGCAAAGCAATCCGATGCTGGTATTCCTGATGCAAATTCCTGAAGAAGCAGTGCGATCGGAATTTGTGCAAAGAGCTCAGCTTTCGATTGAAGCACCTAAGCTAGCATCATCATCACCATCATCAGCAGCATCATCCCCAGTACCGGCCCCTGTGAATAAAGTAACAGGCCGCCGCCGTCCTCGGACTGCTGCAAAAGTAGCCTCCGTCGCTTCCTAGTATTAGCAATCCCTGGCACTTTGTGCCAGGGATTTGTTTTTCAACGGCACATAGTATCACATCCGGTAGCATCGGAATTATAAGCGTGCGATCGTCTTCGCGATCGATCTATGTCGCTTTTCGATCCGCTCCCACGCTCCCGTGGAGAAATTAGAAACCTATTGCGAATAAACTCGAAAATCTCAATTAGATATATTAAGAGAACTGAGCGGTAAAGGGTAATGGGGCATGGAGTATAGGGCATTACCTATTACCAATTCTCGATCGTAATCCTACTGCCGATCGCAGTTTAAAAAATAAGTATTAATACTTAAAAACGAGCGCCGTCAAACACACTTTCATTCCCCGACCGCTATTATATAATCAGAATTTGTGCGATCGAGGTGTGATAAATATGACTGTAGTGTTGTCGGGCTATAAAATCGGGCCGGCTATTTACACAGGGACGAGAACCCTAGTCTATCGAGGAGTCCGATCATCTGACAACCAGCCCGTGGCGATCAAATTCCTGGCTAACCCCTACCCGACTTTCAGCGAATTGTTACAATTTCGGAATCAGTACGCGATCGCCAAAAATCTGAATCTGAGCGGCATTATTCGCCCCTACAGCTTAGAATCCTCAGGCAACACTTATGCCTTGATAATGGAAGACTGCGGCAGCGTTTCGCTGCGAGACTATACTCGCGATCGGAGGCTGGCGATCGTACAAGTATTAGAAATCGCAGTGCAAGTAGCCCAAATTCTCCACGAATTACACCAAAATCGGGTTATTCATAAAGACATCAAACCTGCCAACATTCTCATCCATCCAAAGACACAACAAGTTAAATTAATCGACTTTTCTATTGCTTCGCTCTTATCAAAAGAAACCCAAGAAATTAAAAATCCCAACGTCCTTGAAGGTACTTTAGCGTATTTAGCTCCAGAACAAACCGGACGGATGAACAGGGGAATTGACTACCGCAGCGATTTCTATGCTTTGGGAGTGACGCTATTTGAATTATTAACCGGCAAATTGCCCTTCGAGCCATCTGATGCCATGGAATTGGTGCATTGCCACATCGCGAAAATGCCGCCTGCATTAGGTAACAGCGAAGAAATGCCTTCAGTTGTAGCAGATATCGTGATGAAACTGATGGCGAAGAATGCCGAAGACCGCTATCAGAGTGCATTGGGTTTAAAATATGACTTAGAGATTTGCCTGAACCAATTCCAAGAAACGGGCAAAATTGAAACATTTGAAATCGGACAAAGAGATTTGTGCGATCGCTTCATGATTCCCGAAAAACTTTACGGCAGAGAAGCCGAAGTTCAAATATTACTAGATGCCTTCGATCGCGTAGCGTCTCCGAAGGAGAATCGCGCCGCCACTCCCCCCCGAACTTCGGGAGGGCTAGGGGGGGTCGAAATGATGCTAGTAGCGGGATTGTCTGGCATCGGTAAAACAGCAGTTGTCAGCGAAGTCTACAAGCCGATTACCAGGCAAAACGGCTATTTCATCAAAGGCAAATTCGACCAATTCAATCGCAATATTCCCTTCTCGGCATTTGTCCAAGCCTTTCGGGATTTCATGGGACAATTACTCGGCGAAAGCGATACTCAATTGGCGAGTTGGAAGGCAAAAATTCTCCAAGCATTAGGAGAGAATGCCCGAGTCCTTATCGAAGTCATTCCCGAACTCGAACGGATTATCGGGCAGCAGCCTCCCGTTCCAGAACTGTCTGGGAGTGCCGCCCAAAATCGTTTCAATTTACTGTTTCAGAAATTCATCAAAATTTTCACCACGAAATATCATCCGTTAGTGATGTTTCTCGACGATTTACAATGGGCGGATTTGGCATCGCTCAACTTGTTGAAATTGTTGATGAGTGAAGCCAATGCCGGATATTTACTCCTGCTCGGTGCTTATCGAGATCGCGAAGTGTTTCCAGCACATCCATTGATGTTGATGCTGGATGAAATTCAGAAGAGCCACTCAATTATTAATACGATTACGCTGGGAGCTCTTTCAGAAGCAACCGTCAATAATTTAGTGGCAGATACCCTCAGTTGTCCCCCACAATTAGCGAAACATCTGACGCAATTGGTATATCAGAAAACCCAAGGAAATCCCTTTTTTACCGCCCAGTTTCTCAAAGCACTGTATGAGGACGGTTGGATTGAGTTTGAGCCAAATTTGGGTTACTGGCAATGCGACCTGACTTCAGTCCGACAATTATCATTAACGGATGATGTCGTGGAGTTCATGGCATTGCAGTTGCAGAAACTGCCAGTTCAGACGCAGGAAGTATTGAAATTAGCGGCTTGTATTGGCAACTCTTTTGATTTGAATACGTTGGCGATCGTTTCGGAAAAATCTCAAGTCGATACAGCGACTGATTTATGGAAAGCATTGCAAGAAGGGTCGATCGTTCCGATTAACGACACTTACAAGTTTTTTCAGTCGAATGATTCTGATGAGATCGATCGCTGTGATGAGATTGTCGTTGCTTATAAATTCTTGCACGATCGCGTTCAGCAGGCAGCTTATTCTCTAATCCCTGAAGATCGCAAGCAATTAAAGCACTGGCGAATCGGTCATTTGTTAAAGCAGAAATTATCTCAACGAGAACAGGCAGATCGTATCTTCAATATTGTCAATCAATTAAATTTAGGTAGAGCTACGATCTCTAAGTTAGAACAAAGGCAACAATTAGCGCAATTAAACCTACAGGCTGGACAAAAAGCAAAACTATCAGCCGCCTATCAAGCTGCTCAAAACTATTGTGAAATTGGTATTGAAATATTACCAACCGAAGCTTGGCAAAGCGACTATGTATCGATCTATGGTTTGTACCGAGAAGGCTCAGAAGCAGCGTATCTCTGCGGTAATTTCGAGCGAGCAGAAGCCCTCTACGCGATCGCTCTCGCCCAAGCTCAAACCCCAGTGGACAAAGCGGTAATTTATCGAGTCCAGATGACTCAATATCAGCTTCAGGGACGCAATGCTGAAGCAATAGAGATTCAACGCCAAAGCCTGCAACTGTTGGACTGGATAGTGCCAAACAATCAAGAGAGCATCCAGACTAGCCTCGATGCACAAATTGCGATCGTGACTCGATTTCTGGAATACCAAACAATAGAATCGATTCTTGAATTGAGTACAATGACGGATGAAAATATCGCAGAAATGTTGCGGATATTGCAAATTCTTTTTTATGCAGCATGGCTAGATGGTCAACCCACATTAGCATTACTGGCACTCGCCAAAATGACTACCCTGTCCTTGGAATATGGCAATAGCGATATGTCTCCCTTCGGCTATGTCGGTTATGGCTTAATTGCTAATGCTTTACTCAAAAATGCAGCACAGGCTTACCAATTTGGTGCTATGGCTGTACAACTTTGCCAACAATTTGACAATGCTGATGTTCGAGGAATGACCAATTTCCTGTTTGCTGCTGATGTCCATAGCTGGAGCAGTCACCTGCGAGAAGCCGATCCTTACTATGACAATGCCTTTAAATATGGCATGGATGCTGGGAATTGGCTGACTGTTAGTTTTATGATGATGCAAAGCGGCTCCGATCGCCTCACCTATGGTAAAAACTTAAACGATCTCTATGCAATTGTCCAGATCCATGTTGATTTTCTCGGTCAAATTAAAAGCTTAGAAAATCTGGATGCTTTAATTGTGGGAGTCCGACAACCCATTCGCCAGCTTTTGGGTCTTACCAACACGCCGTTTACCTTTGATGACGAGAATTTTAGTGAATCGGAATATTTACAGAAGTACAGAAATGTTGCTTATCATCTAGCTTGGTTCTATTCTGTTAAAATTCGCCATGCTTACTTATTCGACCGAAAATCTGAATATGCAGGTCTAATTCCTAAACTAAGCATTATTGAAGAGACAATTCCCAGTCATGCCAAACTTCCATCTAGCGTGTTTTATGTTGCCTTAATGCTTTTAAGTCTGTTTGAAAATGCGAGTCAAAAAACTGAAGCAAAGGATTATTGGCAAGCCTTTGTTATTTTAGAAGAGAAGTTGAAACATTGGGGTGAGTATTGTCCAGAAAATATTCTTCACAAAAATCTACTGCTCCAAGCAGAAAAAGCCAGAATTAAAGGGGAAATCTCTGAAGCGATCGATTTTTACGAACAATCTATTGCTCGCTCTCAAGCTCAAGACTATGGCTACGAACAAGCCCTCGCCAACGAACTGGCTGCTAAATTCTACCTCAATTGGGGTAAGGAAAAAGTCGCCGCAGCTTATATGCAAGAGGCTTACTACTGCTACGCTAAATGGGGTGCTCAAGCCAAAACCAACGATCTCGAACAACGCTATCCCCAACTCCTTCAACCTATCCTGCAACAAGCCACCAAACCTCTGACGGTTTTAGAAAGCCTAGCCAGCATTTCCAGTTCCACTTACTCCATTCACTCCTCTCACAGCAAAAGTTCTTCCAGTACCAGCCTCAATAACACTCTAGATTTTGCTGCACTCCTGAAAGTTTCTCAATCCCTATCTAGCACGATTCAACTCGACGATTTAATCCAAACTCTAACTCAAACCATGCTGGAAAATTCTGGTGCAGATAAATGTGCATTGATGCTGTTTCAGAATCAGCAATGGTTTGTGCGGGCAATTGCCGATTTACAACAAACGACACTGCAAACTGTACCTCTAGAAGACAATCGGGCGCTTCCCGTTCAACTGATTTACTACGTCAAAAATACATTAGAACCGATCGCTCTAGACAACCTCAAAACCGATCTTCCGATGGCGATCGATCCTTATCTAGAACAATATCAGCCTAAAAGCGTCCTGTGTTTGCCGATTATAGATCGGGGGAATTTGACGGGGATTTTATATTTAGAAAATAGATATACGAGGGGTGTCTTTACGAGCGATCGCCTCATCCTCCTCAATTTCTTAGCAAGTCAAGCTGCAATTGCTTTAGAAAATGCTCGTCTCTATCGCCAAGTTCAGCAAACGTTAGAAGAACTTCAACAAGCTCAACTCCAAATGGTTCAAAGCGAAAAAATGTCAGCGTTGGGGAACTTAGTAGCTGGAGTCGCTCACGAAATTAATAATCCAATTGGTTGTATTGTCGGCAATGTCGGTGCAGCCCAAGATTACATCAATGACTTGTTAGGTGTCATCGATCTCTATCGCGAAAAATTCCCTCAACCCGGTGCGGACATTGAAGACGAATTGGAAGCGATCGATCTAGACTATGTTCGAGAAGATTTGCTGAAGTTAATTCGGGCGATGAAAGATGGAGGCGATCGCATTACATCCATCAGCAAAAGTCTCCGCACTTTCTCCCGTGCCGATAGCGATACTAAGCAAAAATTCAACCTGCACGACGGCATCGATAGCACCGTGCTGATTCTGCGCCATCGTCTCAAAGCTAACCACAATCGTCCCGCTATTGAAGTCGTTACAGATTACGGTAATATTCCAGAAATCACCTGTTTTCCCGGACAGTTAAATCAGGTGTTTATGAATATTTTGGCGAATGGAATCGATGCGCTTGATGAATCTAATTTAGGACGGAGTTTTGCCGAAATTCAAGCTAATCCGAATCAAATTACCATTCAGACAAGGGTAGAAAACGAGGGAGTAAAAATTGCGATCGCCGATAACGGCCCTGGTATGCCTGAAGAACTTAAAACTCGGATATTCGACCATTTATTTACTACAAAAGGTGTCGGAAAAGGAACGGGATTGGGATTGGCGATCGCCCGTCAGATTATTGTCGAAAAGCATCAAGGTGCGATCGAGGTAAATTCTCAACTGGGAACAGGAACAGAGTTTGTATTGACTTTGCCGATCGACGATCGAAAATAACCTATTCATAAAATCGGCTTTTTTAGTGTTAAATTTTATCAATAAAAATTGATTTTAACCAAAAACAAACGCAGATAGATTTAAAAAATATCTGCGTTCCCAAGCGTTTATCTGACAAATCTGCGGTTAAAAATCAACCACCAGCAACGGCTGGGACAATACTCACTTCATCACCATCTTTAAGAGCAGTTTCCGTACCTTCCAAAAAGCGGATGTCTTCGCTGTTGACGTAGAAGTTCAAAAATCTGCGAGGTGCTCCTTGTTCGTCGCACAGGCTTTTTTTGATGCCGGGACAATTTGTTTCTAGCGCTTCAATCAGTTCGGAAATGTTTGCACCACCGCATTCTATTGTGGCTTGATTGTTGGTGAATTTTTGCAGGGGAGTGGGAATTAAAACTTTGACAGTCATTTTTTTAGTCCTTAGTCAGTAGTCAGTAGTCAGTAGTTATCAGTCAAAAGTCATTAGTCACAACTCAGTTCTCGGTTGTTAGCAGTCAGTTGTCATCAGTCAACACCTTGATAACTAATGACCAATGACTAATGACTAATGACCAATAACTATTAAACAGAAGCTTGCTGCCATTCCAAACGTTCGAGTGTCCGGGCCCGTTCGAGGGCGCGCTCGAAGGCTTCGAGTTTTGGTTCGAGGGTGATGGGTTCGCCGATGTAACCTTGAACTGCTTCTTGGGTTTTCAAGCCGTTGCCGGTGATGTAGGCGACAGTGGTTTCGTCGGGGTCGATCTTACCTGCTTCTACCAGTTTCTTCAAGACGGCGATCGTGGTGCCACCTGCGGTTTCGGTGAAGATGCCTTCGGTTTCTGCTAGCAGTTTCATGCCTTCGATGATTTCGGTGTCGCTGACGGATTCGATGTTGCCGCCTGTTTTGCGGGCGATGTCGAGGGCGTACATTCCGTCTGCTGGATTGCCGATCGCGATCGATTTAGCAATTGTATTCGGTTTGACTGGTGTTACGAAATCGCGACCTTCGCGGTATGCTTGGGCGATCGGGGAACAGCCGTCAGCTTGAGCGCCGCTGAACCGGACTTTCTTGCCTTCAACCAAGCCGACTTCGGTGAATTCGTTGAAGCCTTTATAAATTTTGGTGAACAAGGAGCCGGAAGCGAGGGGGGCGACGATGTGATCGGGCAATTTCCAGCCTAGTTGTTCGGCGACTTCGTAGCCGAGGGTTTTCGAGCCTTCGGAGTAGTAGGGACGCAAGTTGATGTTGACAAATCCCCAGCCGTGTGTATTGGCTACTTCGCAGCAGAGGCGGTTAACTTGGTCGTAGTTGCCGTGAACTGCCATCACAGTCGGATTGTAAATCAGGGTGCCCAGGACTTTGCCTGCTTCCAAGTCGGAGGGGATGAAGACTACGCAATCTAGTCCGGCGTGGGCGGCGATCGCCGCGGTGGAGTTAGCTAAGTTACCGGTGCTGGCACAGGATACTGTGGTGAAACCCAATTCTCTCGCTCGGCTGAGGGCAACTGACACCACTCTGTCTTTAAAGCTCAGAGTGGGCATATTCACCGCATCGTTTTTAATGTAAAGATTTTTGAGACCGAGGCGGCGCGCTAAGCGGTGGGACTTGACCAGAGGAGTCATGCCGGTACCGACATCAATGACGTTTTCTGTAGCGACTGGTAAAAATTCGCGGTAGCGCCAGATTGAGTTGGGGCCTGCTTGGATGGTTTGGCGAGTGACGCGGCGGCGGATAGCTTCGTAGTCGTACTTGACTTCTAGCGGGCCAAAACAGCAATCGCAGACGTGCTTGGCTTGGAGTTCGTACTCTTCGCCGCATTCTTTACATTTGAGGGCTGTGAAGGTTGCTGCTGTGGATTGGGTTCTGGTCGCCTGGGTCATAGCTCAACTCTCTAGTTTTGCGATGTTTTCTTAAGTCTTAGGAAAGATTAGCACGCTCGATCTACCCCGTCAACCATACCCGATTTTTTTAGTCGGGATTGATTTTTGGCAGTTTTTTATCCAAAATTGGAGGTTAGTTGATTGTCTTCAATCTTATTCTCAGAAAGGGTTTCAAGCTTTGCTGGGGAATGCTGGCCCAGAGGAAAATTATCTCAATTAACCGAACTCAAGAATGATTTGGTGGCAAAACTAATTTCAAAAATTTATAAAGTTTTTTTGCTGGGTAAGTCCTGGACACAACTCTCATAATTTAAAGAAAAGGTACGTAGTTGCGCTTTAGCGCTCTTTCTTTATATCTATGAAAGAGCGCTGAAGCGCAACAACGTACCTTGAGGAAATCCAAAATCTTATTACCCACCGCTGACGGGGGGGATGAGTACAACTTCGTCGCCGTCTTGGAGGATGGTGTCGGGGGAGACGAATTCTAGGTTGACGCCGAAGCGAGTAAGATCGCGCCACTGTTCTAATTGAGGGTATTGGGCGATCGAGCTTTCGAGCACTTCAGATACTGGGGTTTCGGGAGGAAGTTCTAGTGTAAGTTCCGAAACGCCGTAGGCTTCACTGAAGGCGGCGAATAGTTTAACGGTGATGGTAATTGAAGAGTTAGACACGGCTGTTTTGTGCGATCGACAGTTGGGCAATTATCAACTACACCATACAATTAATTGAGAAATACGCACACTCCCGGCTTAGAATTGAAAGCGGCAATCTTTAGTTAAGTTTTACCCTATCTAGTAAACATGAGAGTTGATTGCAGCATAAAATCCGAAGAGCCTTGTATGGCGATCGGTTTCACCAACCAGGCATTAGAAGCAATTGGCATTCACTTAAATGTAGCTAGCGAAGATTGAGTTTGCTGGTGTTGAGCTGACGACAAGACTAATTTTTAAGGATGCGATATCCATACTTCTCCGTAATTGTGGGAGAGTAGCAAAATATCGAACTAACTTTAGCGAGTAACAAAGCAGACTATGCTCTGCTAACTGGCTGATTCCCGACTAAAAATCTGGTTGTCCAGTCCAGCTTATAATTTCCAAAGCTTTGCTCCGCTTAGGAAGCGTGCCCTTCGATCTCAGAATAATAGTCAAGTTAACGCGATCGAGATATTTATGCCAAATAACGATTTTAAAGTGCTTCAAATTATTGAAGCTAAAGGCTGGTATGCCTTTGGAAGTACGAAGCAAAGCCAGCACGTTGAGAGGTGGGTAAGGCCTGTGGTGTGTTGGGTTTTAATAGAAGATAAAAAAAAGCGGCGGATTGTGACTGCTACCGCTAGCTATCAGATCCAGATTGATGACAAAGAAGTCGAGTTTTTTGCCCATGAAAGCGAAATTCAAGATATCGAGAGCCTCCCCAAGTCTGTCTCGGTATCGGAATTTCTCAAAACAGAAGATTGAGATCGGGTGCACAAGGAGATTGTTTAACAAGTTATTAATCATTCCTTAGTAATTCCTTAAACTTGCTGCCGGATGCTTTTTCAATTGGAGGCAAAATCACTCTAATTGAGGAGAGGGGGAGAATTTATACTTTTGCCTTGCCTTCGGTATCTCTAGCCAAAGGTCTTCGGTACCCCAAAAAATAAAGAGGCCGGAAGATTGCTGGCATTGCCAACACGCTTCCGACCTTTGCTGAATAACAGGGTATGCATATGTTTTTAAAGTATGGCAGGCAAGCCTTATAAATATCAAGAGGACTATTGCAATCACCCACAGTAATTCCTTAAACTTGCTGCCGGATGCTTTTTCAATTGGAGGCAAAACCACTCTAATTGAGGAAATGGGAGATGAGAAGATAACGAGAATTTATACTTTTGACTTGCCTTCTGCGTCTCTAGCCGAAGGTTTTGGGTACCCCAAAAAATAAAGAGGCCGGAAGATTGCTGGCATTGCCAACACGCTTCCGACCTTTGCTGAATAACAGGGTATGCATATGTTTTTAAAGTATGGCAGGCAAGTCTTATAAATATCAAGAGGACTATTGCAATCACCCACTTTTACTTTTTGGGTATGTTTGCAAGGCTTCTACTATTTTAGACGGGAATTTTGAAATTTGAGGGCGGGTGATGGTTGCAGGTTAAGGATTCTAGCTATTTTTGTGTAGCCTGTGCTACCAAAAATGGGCGGGTCGATCGCCCGATCGGCCTAAATTGTTTGCATTCAAAGAGCAAAAGTGCCATGGCTGCGCCCCGGCTTGGGTGCTGCGAGTTCAAACCCCAGTAGCAACAGGTTCAGGCATCTGCTGCCACATCCGCCGCCCCAGCAAGGTCATCCGCACACCGCCCGCCGGCCCTAAAGTCACCCCTCGGCGTTTGGCTTGTACGGGCTTTTTCTCGGCCAAGGTTAAGTCGAAATCGCGCAAAATGGTTGCGATCGCCAGTTTCATTTCCAACTGCGCCAGCGCTAAGCCGATACAACGGCGACTACCGCCCCCAAAGGGCAAATATTCGTAAGGCGAGAATTGCCTCTGGAAAAACCGTTCAGGCTTGAATTGCAGCGGTTCTGGATACAAATCTTCCCGGCGGTGGGTTAAATAAATTGAGCCGAAAACCACCGTACCCGGTTCGAGTTGATGGCCCATTAGTTCCATGGGTTCCCGCACTACTCGCGGAAATGTCAGCATTCCCACTGGGTAAATTCGCAGTGTCTCTTGACAAACTGCACTCAGGTAAGGCAAGCGGGAAATCTCCATTGGGTCGGGGTTTTCGCCCAAACTGTCCAATTCTTGCAGCAGTTTCTGGCGTACCGAGGGCAAACTGTGAATCCAGTAAAAGGCCCAAGCTAGGGCTGTTGCTGTGGTTTCGTGGCCAGCAAACAACAGCGTCATTAATTCGTCGCGCAATTCGACCTTCGTCATTGGTTCGCCGTTTTCGTCGCGGGCGGCCATCATTAAGCTGAGAATGTCGGTGCGATCGGCATTTGGTTGCTGTTTGCGCTCTTCTATTTCGCCGTCCATCAGAGCGTGAATTTTTTGGCGCTGCTGTTTCATGCGTCCCCAAGGACTCCAAGGGCCCCAATCTTGCTGCAACCAGGGCAGAAATAGGATACTCGATCGCACCGGAGATCCGGTCATATCGATAATTGAAGCCAGCAGCGGGGAAAGTTGCTGCAACCGCGGCCCTTCATTCAGTCCGAAGACTACTTGCAAAATTACCCGCATGGTGATTTCCTGCATGGCTGTGCGGGCGACAAAAGGTCGATCGACCTTCCACTTGCTAGCAACATCTTGGGTGATATCGCAAATTTGCTGGCCGTAGTTTCGCATCCGTTCCCCGTGAAAGGGTGGCATCAATAATTGACGTTGCCGTTTGTGCTTTTCTCCGGAGATTACAATCATCGATTGTTCCCCCAGGACTGGTTTGAGAATACCGTTGATATCGCCTGGAGCATCAAGCGCCTTGCTGTTGAGCATTTCCTGGATCGCTTGCGGGTTGTGGATCATCACGAAGGGTTCAAGGTTGCCCCATCGAGTCGTGAAAATCTCCCCGTACTTTTTGGCGTTGGCGTCCATGTATGTCAGCGGATCGCCAATCCATTGAATTAGCTGCAAGAAGCGGGGAGTTTTGGGGCCGTCAGGTAGGGTCATAAAAATTGTGTTGGTGTTACAAGGCGCGGGCAACATCCATAGGAAATACGTAGAAACAGGCTATACGCTCTCCCATAATTTTAAGACTATTATTCTCGAACGGTACTCACAATGTCCTGTCCGAGCTCTGTAAAACGGACTGTTTTAATTTGCCAAGGAGCATAACTGGTTAAGGTTTGGCGCACGCCCCCGAACAAACCTAACATCTGACAGCTTGACAGATTTTGCAATTTCTGGCGCGAATTCCCCGAGGCCCGTAAATCTACGGTAGCGATGCCGAGGTCGCGATCGATTTTAAGCCGATAACCAACTAAACCCAGACTAGCGAAAATCTCCTGTTTTAATACTTCATTAACGGCCGATGACATTAACTGGTTGTCTGGGCCTGTAACTGTTGCTGGCTTGAGACTTTGACAAAGATTGTCTACCTCATAAACCGTAACTGTAGCTGTGGTTTCTGGTACTTTGGTATTCGGTAAAACCGAGCTAACAGAGTTAGAGGGCTCCGGTGGGGTCGATCGACTATCAAGTTTATTGCCCGTTAGCTGTAGGTGTGGGAACTGATGGCTGCTTGCTGAGGGTTGGCTCTGGTTTTCGGCTGATTTAGCTGCTGCATCGTAGCTAGAACAACTGCTACCCCCGATCAAAATTAATCCAGTCGCTAAATACCCGAAGTGTTTGCAGATAAGGTTCATAACTTTTTAATACTCAACTAAACGTCTGTGTAGGTCGGGCAGAATTTTGGTGGTAGCAAGCACTTAATCCCTGATTACACTCACTTAGAAGTATTTCCGCAGTACGAAGATAAAAACAAGTTCAGAGTTCTTGTTTAATAGTCCGGACAGTTTTTAGAGCACAGTCTGAAATCCTTGATTTACCCGAAAGCATATCGTGTGCCTCGTTAGCGTAGCCCTCGCAGAGGATCGCCATGAAACCCTTATTCTACGGTCGGCAATCAAAAATGTCCGAAATATTGCTTGCTAATACCTTTATTTTAGTGTTAGATTACACAAGAGGGGTGTCTCCCCTCATTGGTGCAACCCTGCCGTCTCCGTATCTCCGCAGATCGACCTCGCGATTTAAATCACAAGTTAGATCAAATACCTTGTCAGTGGTGTGATGTACCCCATGCAAATTTAGCTATTCCAAGGTCTGAGGTAACAGCCTCTTTCTGGTTGGCGAAAGCTTGAGTTTGCTAGTAGTAATGACGACAGAATTTAGACTCTTGCCACGTATTGTGGCATGGTTCAACAACCGTGCCGAAAGCACCGCGATAAGGACTGTGCAAGTAGCGAACAACATACAGAAGATTTCAGCAAACTGAAGTACAAAAAAACTGGTTTCCCTAGAGCTGCACCTGTGAGAGTCGGCCATGATTCCGAGTTTCTGATGTGCAGTAGTTCGAGCTGAAATTTGGTGTGATCCGGATCTCTAATTAACTTGCGTATCAAGATTATTATCGCAGAATAAGGTGCTTTTTGTAACAAATCTACTAAAAATCGAGCGAAAACATGATCGAACAGCAATTAACAAAAGTTTTGGCGACAGCAGCGATCGCCCTGTGCGCTCTGACAGCGGCTTCTGCGCCAAGTTATGCCCGGCCGACAGTGGGGGAAAGCGGATTTTGGTGCAGCACCTCGACAGGTGCGCCGGTGACGCTGTACCAAAACCCTCAAGGTGCAGTAGAGCCTTGGATTGAGTGGACTTCTGATTATTTTTCCGGTTCGGGCTACGATCCGGCAACTCGGTGTCAATTGGTCAGCCAACGCCTCGAAAGCTATCGCCGCAACCGAATGCTGAGGTACATTACCGTTGGTCAGATGAACGGCCAAAATGTCATCTGCACGGCGAATCAAGTCAATGGTGTGTGCCAAAATTTGATTTATACCCTGCGGCCCGGCCAAGACCCGATCGGCTCTTTGTATAATTTGTTAGCTTGGCGTCAAGGACAGGTGGGGATGCCCTCTACGGAGGAAAGCAGCCAAATTCCTTACATTGATGTGAGAGAAAAGCTAGGGGAAAAACTAGGGGAAAATATGGGCGATAGGGCGCAACTGCCCCCTTTTTCTCGGCCCTCGGAACTGCGGTAAAGAGTGGAAAATTGCCAATCTCATTGCCAATTCCCGGGGGTGAAGTGGAAAATTTGGCGCGGCAGGCGACGATACGCATCAAAACCTCGAAATCCTCGGGTTCTGGGGCGATCGTCCAACGCCAGGGACAAACCTATACTGTGTTGACGAGCTGGCACGTTGTGGCTTTCGACAAGGGCGATCGTACAATTATCACGAGCGACGGCCAGATCCACCAACTGTTGGGAGTTCCGCAGCGACTGGGCGATACCGATCTGGCGATCGTTAAATTTAGCAGCGCGATCGAATATAAATTAGCGCCGATTGGTGCCCGGCCGCCAGCGGTGGGAGAGCCGCTACTGGCGGCCGGATTCCCTGCGGAGACTGGGGCGTTGGCCGTAGCCCAGGGGTTTGTAGAACTGCTGCTGCCAAAATCTTTACCTGAAGGCTATAGCTTGGGCTATACAAATGAGGTTAAAATTGGCATGAGCGGTGGCCCGATTTTTAATGCCAAAGGTTTCTTGGTTGGGATTAACGGTCGAGGTAAGTATCGAGATCCCGGTTTTGGCGTCTATGCTTTTGAAGATGGAAGTGAACCGACGCCGGAATTATTGGAAAAGATGGTTAAATCTAGTTGGGGAATTCCTATCAGTACATATTTGCAGTTCGTCTCGTCTCATCTGGAGAGTTAGCGATGAATTCGTGGGGTTTGCGGTTTGATGCCCTAACGGTCATGTTGACCGGTGCAGTAGTGGCGGCAGCAATTGTCGGCCCACAATATGCTGCTTGTGCTAAAACAGCCCAAGAAGTTGCGGAGCTAGCGATGTTCACAACTGTAGAAGTGAACAACACGCTGGGTTTTGCGGCTGGTGGCTCAGGAGTAATTATTGCTAAACAGGGGAATATTTACACTGTTCTGACGGCGAATCACGTAGTGGCAAGTCTCGCCCAAGAATACAGCATTCGCACTCATTCGGAAAAAAGCTATACAGCAATCAGAATACAGCGACTGCCGAAAAACGATCGCGATATAGACTTAGCCTTGATCCAGTTTCAGAGTCGCGATCGGTATCCAGTAGCGCCGATCGGCGAATCGGAACGTGCTGTTGTTGGTTCTACTATTTACGTTGCTGGCTATCCGCTCCCGATCGCCTCTGGATCTGAAAGAAAACTCGAATTTACTGCTGGTATTATCTCTTCTCGCGTCGGTCGCGCATCGTCGGGGTACGGACTGCGCTATCAAGCTGTCACAAGACGTGGGATGAGCGGGGGGCCTGTATTTGATGCTGATGGCAGAGTTGTAGGAATTCACGGCCAGGGAGATACTGTCGGTACGGTGAAGAGCCAGTGGAACGGTCAGATTGAGGAGATTAAAACCGGGTTGAATGCCGCCATCCCGATCGATGCTTTTACGGCGTTGCGATCGCAAATCTTACCTAACGGGTTTGATATTCTCAGCAATATTGCGATCGACCGCAGCTCTCCCCAAACTCAACCGAATCTCCAGCGGGGGGGATTTGTGTGCGATACCTCAACGGGAGAACCAGTGACTGTATATCAAAATCCCCAAGGGTTTAGAGAGCCTTGGATTCGCTGGAATTCTAATTTCTTTTCTAGTGCTGGCTACGATCCTCTGACTCGCTGTCAACAAGTGACTCAACGCCTGGATAATTATAACCGCAACAAACAGCTTAATTATGTCACTGTCGGTATGGTAAACAATCAAAAAGCGATTTGCACGAGCAGCCGGATTAACGGGCCGTGCGAAGGTTTGATCTACACGTTGCGCCGAGATCAAGATCCGGCTCCTGCACTTAGCACTTTCTTTGTTTGGCTGGCGAATCAAAAGGCTAGACCGTCTCTTTTTGAAAGTGGCGCTCCGATTTATATTAATCTTGGGGAACGACTAGATGTAGATATTGCCGATCCCTAAAGAAACAGTTTGTAGTGCGGACTTCAGTCCGCAGCAGAAAGCGGACTGAAGTCCGCACTACGAACCTTACAGTTTGTAGTGCGGACTTCAGTCCGCAGCAGAAAGCGGACTGAAGTCCGCACTACGAACCTTAC
>NZ_JAHRFA010000050.1:30663-51047 GCF_020883045.1 Microcoleus sp. CAWBG58
GTTTGTAGTGCGGACTTCAGTCCGCAGCAGAAAGCGGACTGAAGTCCGCACTACGAACCTTACAGTTTGTAGTGCGGACTTCAGTCCGCAGCAGAAAGCGGACTGAAGTCCGCACTACGAACCTTACAGTTTGTAGTGCGGACTTCAGTCCGCAGCAGAAAGCGGACTGAAGTCCGCACTACGAACCTTACTTATTGGGGTCAATCGATCGCAAATGATATAAAAGGTTACGCTCAGGGGAAAAAAGCAGAGGGCCTTTCGGCCTCGCTCAAGGTAAAAAGAAGGAAGAGCAAATAAAATTAATAATTTCAGGAATCAACAAAGTTATCACCGTTTTGGGGATTCGTATAAAAATTTGAGATATTTGACTGATTTATGATTGGACATAGCAGAAGTGATGATGTTTTGCAACACAAAAGTTATAAAATTACTGTTACTTAATTCAAGTCAAATTTTTTAGGTATAAATAAGCATGACTGCAACTACGCCGAAGGCAACGTCAGCAATTCCCAGTTTTTGCGAAGGAATCCAGTATTTCTCGGAGAATGTACCGGGTTTTGAGACTTACGGGAAAACACCTGCGATCGCCCAAGGAAGCAATTCGATCGCAGATCCAGCCGATCCCGTCGCCGTATTTCAAACGATGCTCGGAGCAGACGCCCTGCGCTACCTGACGCTGCAAATCACAGCCAGCAAGGCATCGGGACATCCGGGGGGTTTTGCCAGCCAAGCTGAGGCCTACGCTGCGTTGGTAATGCTCGGACACAAAAACATTGTCACCGAAGTCGGGCACCACGCGCCAGGATTTTACAGTGCCATGTTTCTCGATCGATCTTTAGAAGACATGGGAATTGTCAAAGTGCAGGAAGCGCGCGATAAATTCCGCGAAAAAGACGGTTTATTAGGACATCTTTCCGGCTTCATTCCCGGCCTTTTAGCACCAGCAGGCCCCCTCGGACAAGGACAGCATTTCGCGATGGCGGGCGCACTGTTGCACCCCGACAAACTGTTTGCTTTCACCATGGGCGACGGTGGGATGGGCGAACCCTATCCAATGAGCAGCATGGGACATTTCCACACAGCTTATCCGAAAGCTACTAACTTTTTGCCAGTGTTAGTTTGGAACGGATATTCGCAAGAACATCACAGTATGGTTTCGACTAAAACCAATGCTGAAATGATTGCTTATTGGCAAGGAAACGGTTTTGAAGAAGTCATTTTAGTTGACGCTAAGGAATTTGACGACAAAAATCAACCGGAAGCTTATGTTGACAGCACGGCTTTTTCCCTCGAACAGCGCATGGCATTTACCAAAGCTGTTTTAGAAGGAGTTGACAAAGCAGCCAAATCTGCTCTCGGCGGCAAATTAACTGTGTTTATTATCAAACAGTTAAAAGGTGCAGGCGTACACGCATTGGGTGCAAAATCTCACAACCTTTATCCGAAAGATACGCTGGATGCTCCGCACATTGTCAGCGCCTTAAAACAGCGGGCTTTGACTGCTGAGGCGTGGCAGTTGGTGCGGACAAATTGCGAACGTGCTGGTGGCGGGCCTGCTGCGAAAACTGTTGTTACTGAGTTTACATTGCCGCTAGCAGATTTGGGAGAATTGCCTTTAGAAGAATTTGCGGTTGGTGGAGAAGCGAAGATTTCGACAACTGCAATGGGACGTTTGGTGGGAACTGTCGGCGAGCGCGATCGCACTTTTCTTGTCACCAACGCAGACGGCAACGAAGCATCAGCAATTGCCAACATCAACCAAGCTCTCAAAATCATTCACCCGACGACGGATGATTTGTACAATCAATCGCCCAACGGTCAAGTTTACGAGCCTTTGAGCGAAGATGCTTGCGCCGGTTTGGCAGTAGGTTTATCGCTATTCGGAGCGCGGAGTTTGTGGTGTTCCTACGAATCTTTTGCCATCAACGGTTTACCAATTTGGCAAACTGTCACCCAAGCAATGGCAGAATTGCGCCGTGCAACTCCGGCAACTGTCACCTTATTTACAGCGGGTGCTTTAGAGCAAGGCCGCAACGGTTGGACGCACCAACGCCCGGAAATTGAGGCTTATTTTGCGGCGATGATGCGTAACGGAAATGTGTTTCCTTTGTTTCCGCCGGATGCTAACAGCATTCAAGCTTGTTACGATTGGGCTTTGAGTGCCAGAAATAAGGGAGTTGTGATTACTGCGAGCAAGTCGCCGCTGCCAATTCGTACTACTTTTGCACAGACTCGCCAAGGTTTAGAAGATGGTGGAATTGTGTTGCACGAAACAACTGGAAATAAGCAAGTTGTGTTTGCTGTTGTCGGCGATATGACTTTAATGCCGGTGTTTGAAGCGGCGGCATCATTGGAAAAAGAAGGCTTGGGAGTGCGGATTGTTTCTGTTGTGAATCCCCGCCGTTTGTACCGTTCCAGCGATGTTGCTTGGAATACTTGTTCGGAAGCTGACGGTGGCTTTTTGAGCGATGAGAAATTTGCCGAAATGTTTGGTGGAGATGCCTTGATTGGCGTGACAGGCGGTGCTTCTGGGATGTTGGAGCCGGTGATGCTTCGCAGCAATTGCCCGCGCGATACTTTCGCTTGGAAGCGGGGGGAAACGACTGCTAGCGCTGGTGAGTTGATGGCGTTTAATGGGTTGACGGCTGATGCTTTGACGAAAAGGGCGATCGGGCTAGTTGGTTAGGTTATAATTTGCAAGTCTCCCGGTTTGTTACCGGGAGATTCTTAAGGATTGAAAAGGTATGTTGTTGCGATGCAAGCACTGTTTAATAATCCAAGAAAGAGCGCTTAAGCGCAACTACGTACCAAGAAAGGTATGTTGTTGCGATGCAAGCGCTGTTTAATAATCCAAGAAAGAGCGCTTAAGCGCAACTACGTACCAAGAAAGGTATGTTGTTGCGATGCAAGCGCTCTTGAATAATCCAAGAAAGAGCGCTTAAGCGCAACTACGTACCAAGAAATATGATAATTAAATCCTGCGATTATTGTGGCAAAGACTGCCCGGACGACAATCTTTTAATGCCTTCCATCGCCGTAGTTTCTCCAGCTTTATCGCCGCCCTCGCGGGCAATTTTCAAAGCTCGCTCGTAGGAGTTGAGAGCTTTAGGATATTGACGGAGACTTTCATAAATCGCGCCCATATTGTTAAACAAGCGTCCCATACTTGTCTTGTCACCGATAGCTTCAAACATTGGTATTGCTTGCTGAAAATAGATCAACGCTTGAGTATCTTTGCCTTGTTTGCGACAGGTAAGTGCCATGTTGTTGAGGAGGCGGGCGACGCCAGCCCTGTCTCCGATTTCCCGGCGAATTGCTAAGGCTTGATGGTAAAATTCCATCGCTCTGTTAAAGTCGCCGATGTTGTAATAGACGCCGCCCATGTTATTGAGGGTACGGCCTAAATCGCGCCGATCGCCCTCTGTGGTGCGAATCGTCCGCGCTTGCTGGTAAAATTCGATCGCCTTTGCGTAATTTACCTGCTCTGCGTACACTGCCGCGATGTTGTGAAAAGATTCTGCTATTTGAATTTGGTCGTTGGCAGTTTTGGCAAGTTCCAAAGCTTCTTGGTGCAGTTTCATCGCTGCGTCAAAATTGTCCGCAAGTCGGTTGACGAAACCGATGAGATTGAGAGTGTGGGCAATGCGGGGCCCTTCGCCGATTTCTCGGTGAATGGCTAAAGCTTGTCGCAAAACTTCCAAAGCTTTGGACTGCGAACCCATTTCGGTGTAAACTTCCCCGATATTGTTGAGGGTTTCTCCGATTCCCGGTTTGTCGCCTAGTTGCTTGCGAATTGCCAAAACTTGCTCAAAAGTCTGGATTGCTTCTCGAAACAAACCCTCGCGGTGCTGTTTGACTCCTGTTTCAAAGAGTTTGTCTGCTTCCGTTTTGGGATCTGTTGCTTGGGCACGCGGGGCGAAGCTATCCCGTAGGGAATCGCCCGATCGAGCTGGCCTGGCATTTATAATAGGGGCAAATGCCCGAGCGTCTGAAATTTCCAGCAAGCTGAGTGCGGGCGATACCACAATACTTATAGCTGCGAGATAGCTGAAGCGGTAAGAGTGGCAATACACCGATCGAGTCCTCCAAGAGCCTATTTATAATAACTAAGATAGATCTCTTTGGGGTGTTCCTGCCGATTTTTTCTCACTTGCTAACCTGTGATAGCACAATCAGCCATCGGATTTGAGATTGGAGATTTGAGATTTACTCCACGGATGTATCTAAAATCTTGAACTTTTGTGTCAATTTTTGGGTTTTCCACAACTTAAGTCCGAGGCTTATCTCCACATTTACCAGCAAGAATTGCTTGAAAGCCCGAAGCCTGGGAGAAATTAAAATCAGACTGTTCGTTACTCCAATACTCGGACTTACGCGTAGAGGTAGCTCTCAAACTGTCAACTGTCAACTGTCAACTGTCAACTGTCAACTGTAACTGTCAACTGTCAACTGTCAACTGTCAACTGTTGAACAGACTGCCACAATAATCAGCGGCATATTCCTGAGAGGGGAGATGACAGCAAAGTTTTTGCTCGGTGGAAGCGATATTTTTTCTGGGCAGTGCAAGATGATGTCGTGTTTGTCAACTGTAATCCAAGCAATTCCTGACAAGACTTGAACTTCTCGATGATTTTGAGGCAACCTATACACCTCGTTTTTCATGAGGATTATGCGATCTGGCGCTGCACATTGGGAATATCTTTGAAGCATAGCATCTCCTTTGGAATTAATTATCCAAAATCAACAATTTCCCCGAATTTTCTGGCGGGCGGGTTTATCAAAATATTGGCTGCCTGCCAACAATCGATCGCAACTCGCCGCAAACAAGCAATAATCTACTATTGGCAATAACGCCGATCGATCCAAGCGCGTATTTCGTCATCCGTCGCCGCGCTCTTAGAGCGACCAGTCGCGCGATCGCAACCGTGCCAGCAAGTGTTACCATTGCGATCGCACGTTTGCCAAATTCTGACCTCGTTTTCGCCAGCAGCGGCGGCGAGCCAACCTTGCCAAAGTTGATTGATAGCCCAAAAGATCGATCGCCTTTTTGGCTTTTTGGCATATTTAGCTCGCTCTTCAATCGAAATAACGCTTGTTTTTTCGGGATAACGCCATTTTTCGTAAGCAGACATAACAAACACCTTCAAATTCTTAATTAAACAAAAATTGCACAATCAAAAATCGCAGCTAAAAGGAAGCAATAAGTTGCTCGCAATTACAGCACTTTTGATAGCTCTGCAACTCGTGTAAAACTAGATCTTTACTTCATAAATCCACCGTAGCTCTGGGGAAAACAACAATCAAATCATTACTTGCATAGGTTGTATGAATAAAATCGATAGATAAATATACCAACCGCACCCGACAGTTAGGACGTTGTTAATTACTCGAACACTTGCGATTGCTTTTTTTCGTTTCTACTTTTTCATTTTCTGTCTTCCGTTTTCCGTTTTCCGTTTTCCGTTTTCCGTTTGTCAACTGTCAACTGTCAACTATAGCCTTTGTCAAAAATATGAGGTATGACTGAAAGCTTATATAACAGAGGGCTAAAGCCCAACAACGTACCTCATATTTCTGATAACCGCTATATAAACTGTCAACTGTCAACTGTCAACTGTCAACTGTCAACTCTTCCTTCGAGGAAACGCTATGAATGAAATCAAAACGCGGCGGATGAAACTCTCTCAGATTCAGGCTTTGATAGCAGTAGCCGACTGTGAAAACTTTAGCGAAGCGGCTTTACAAATGGAACTTTCACAATCCGCAGTCAGCCACGCCATCGCCTCTTTGGAAACAGAATTGGGTGTGCAATTGTTCCATCGGGGGCGACACGGTGCTCAACTGACACCGGTGGGGGAAAGAGTGGTGCTTCACGGGCGTCAAATTGTGCGATCGTTAGAAATGATGGTCAAAGAAGCCGATTTAGAAAAAGGTTTGCAGGGAGGCCAGGTGCGGATAGTGACATTTCGCAGCGTCGCAACTCATATTCTACCGGGTATTATTGCTCAATTTCGCGATCGCTTTCCCAAGATTGCTGTCAGCATTGCCGAAGTGTATTATACCCAGGCTGTGGAGGAAGCTTTGCGATCGGGCAAAGCAGACATCGGCTTTGTCTCTCTTCCCATCTCGGATGAATTTGAAACTAGAGAAATTTTGCGGGATAAATACGTTGTGTTGTTGCCACCAACTGCTAAATTATCAAGTGGAAAGATTACCTGGGAAGAATTAGCAAATCATCCGCTGATTTTGCAGCCGCCGGAAACAGCTTGTTCTATACCGCTACGCAAATATTTAGCAACTTCGGGGTTTCCCTTAAATATTGCTTACGAACTCAGCGAAGATTCAACTATTGTCGGTATGGTGATGCGCGGTTTGGGTGCTGCAATTATGCCACGTTTGGCGGCGGAACCGATTCCTGCGGAAGTGAAGATTTGCGGTTTACCAGCGGCTTTTGAAAGGGTAATTGGCGTGGCTGTTTTGAGGGATGCGCTGTTAATTCCGGCCGTGTTTGCGTTTTTAGATTTAGTCAAAAGTGCGACAGAGATGGAACATGATACTGATTTTCCAATCAATCCTTCGTGAGCAGTTATGGACGCAAGGGTGTTTGACAGTTGACAGTTGACAGTTGACAGTTGACAGTTGACAGCAAAAATATTTGTAGGGTGCGTCGCCATCAACCATCCCTAACAAAAACGAAAATAGAAGAGCGACGCACCAAGCGATAATATTAGCAAAAATATTTGTAGGGTGCGTCGCCATCAACCATCCCTAACAAAAACGAAAATAGAAAAGCGACGCACCAAGCGATAATATTTGAGTTCGTTTCTGGTTAAATCGTCAGATAATTTAACCGCAGAGGACACAGAGAGAGAATCGAGAAATCGAGAATTATTATGCTACCGGATTGGATACGATTAAACAACCCTCAGTAATATTTGTAGGGTGCGTCGCTATCAACCATCCCTAAAAAAAACGAAATAGAAGAGCGACGCACCAAGCGATAATATTTGCTCAAACAACTCTCAGTAATAGATATAATTTCGTACTGAGTGCGATCGCAAATTAACTACTCAATGCGTTCAGCGACAAGACCAGAACTGTCACCTTGGTGAATTTTGATTCGACCTTCTATCGAGTCTTTGTCATTTAATTTCAGCCAACCACTACCAAATGTAGTATCAGATTCATCATTACCTTCCCAAGTAAACTCTAATCGCTCATCGCCTCGATTTTTCAAGACTTCGCCGTCAATTTGACCGAATACTAAACCAAATTGAAATTCTCCTGAACCTTTGGAATCAATCTCGATATACGCTTCAACTTCCATGTCCAGGTAGTCACTATCCCACTCGTCCATTTCGGTGATGCGCCATTTACCCTGATATTGCATTGTTTTCGTCCTCCACTATTAATATTGAGGTGAGCTTTATCCCAGTACGGTTGACTTAAAAAGAATCTGACTTGCAAAAAATGTCTATATTGCCGGGAAAATTGTCAGATTAAATTCCTAAAAAGCGTTAAGTAAACGGTATTGAGATTTATCCTAGTAACATCCTTGGATAAATTACCAGAAACAATTGGCTTCAACTCGGAACCCTACAACTGTCAACTAAGAGGGCAGGCACGGGGGCACTGCCCCTACCAAAGATCAACTGTCAACTTTCAACTGTCAACTGTCAACTATTTCCCGTGTCTCTGCCGCAAAATGAATTCAGCGACACTCAAATCAACGGGCGTTGTAACTTTTAAATTTGTCTCTTCGCCCTCCACAATTTGCACTGGTAAACCGCATTTTTCAAACAAAGCTGCATCGTCTGTAACTTCCCAACCTTTCTCCCGCCCTTGTTGGTGACACTGCTTTAACAATTTCACTTCAAATCCTTGGGGAGTCTGGGCAGCCCACAAATGGCTTCTGTCCGGTGTGTCTCGCACGATTCTAGACTCGTCTACTACCTTAATCGTATCCTTGACCGGGACGGCGACAATCAAGCCCGGACAGCTTAAGAGGGCTGCTGAAGATCGATCGAACAATTCAGGAGTTGCTAAACACCGGGCGCCGTCGTGAATCAACACGCGATCGGCATTTGGCGGCAAGGCCTGCAAACCGTTGTAAACTGACTCTTGCCTGGTAGCCCCTCCTTGAATCAGTTCCACGGGCTTCACCAAGCCTAAATCGCCCAGAATTGCCTTGAAATCAGGAAAATCTTCAGGCTGGCCCATAATGCCGATCCAGCTAATCTGCTGCGAAGCTTCAGCGGCGGCCAAAGTCCAACTCAGCAAAGGTTTTTCCAGCAAAGTCAGCAGCAGTTTGTTCCGCTGACTGCCCATCCGTCGCCCCGAACCCGCGGCAGGAATTAATAAGTGCATTCACTAACCCTTCTTCACCCAACAAGGTATATATTAAGAGCGTCCTGTAATTTTCAGTCAGTTGTTTTGCTGTCAGCCAGTAGCTTTTAATGTCTTAAAATACTATAAGCTGATAGCTGAAAGCCGATCGCTGAGAGCTACCTCGATAGATAATAGCCCGAGCGTTTATGATGCGAATACTAGCACTTGTCCCAGGCGGGATTGGCGACCAAATTTTATTTTTCCCTACCCTTGATGACCTCAAACAGTCTTATCCAGAGGCTCAGATTGATGTGATCGTGGAACCGAGGGCGAAGGGCGCTTACCGAGTCTGCAAGTCTGTCAAAGAAGTCTTGACGTACAATTTCAAAGATCGCAATGCGATGGCTGATTTGGGAAATTTGCTGGGCGTAATTCGCGATCGCGAATACGAAGCAGTTGTTTCCCTCGGCCAGCGTTGGACTGTAGGACTTCTGCTGTGGCTGACAGGCATTCCCCAAAGAGTTGGCTATTCTGGAACCAATGGCGCTCGATTTCTCACCGATTCGGTACCTCTGAAAACAGACCAGTACGCGGCTTCAATGTACCACGATTTGCTCAAAGGATTCAACATTAACAATCCTTGTGGGCCGATCGCAATTAGTGTACCAAAACAGGATATCCAGTGGGCGGAAGCCGAACAGCAGCGGTTGGGAATTAAAGAAAGCGGTTACATTCTAATTCACGGCGGTTCGAGTCAGCTAGCTTTGTCTAAAGGTATTGACAAAATTTACCCTATAGATAACTGGCAGCAAATCATTAAAGACTGCCAGCAGCGGCAGCCAAATTTACCCGTTGTGGTGGTGAAAGGCCCCGAAGATGGAGCCTTCGTGAAAAAGTTAGTCGAACTCTGTCCGAGTGTAAAAGTTATCTCGCCGGATGATGTCGGCAAGTTGGCGGCCACCATTGCTGCTGCTAATTTGATGATGTGTACCGACAGTGCGCCGATGCACTTAGCTGTGGCGGTTCAAACTTATACAATAGCTTTGTTCGGCCCGACTGAACCTGCAAAATTGCTTCCAAAGAGCGATCGCTTTTTGGGAATTAAATCTCCTACTGGTAAAATGGCTGACATTTCTCCTCAAGAGGTTTTGAAGAAGGTTTGGGGAGGCTAATTTAAGAGGGCGGGTTTTGTACGGGAATTGTCTGTTGTCTGGAAGTTGGCTTGCTTAACCCGCCCCTTGTATCTTCTAATAGTGCGATCGTTCCCCAGCACGAACAAATTTTAGTGATGGCTGAAGGTGCTTTTAAAAAGTCGAAACAGCCGGAAATAAAAAAATTATAGCCTTCGTCTAAAAGATGAGGTACGTTGTTGGGCTTTAGCCCTAAGAATTTAAGGGTTATGTAAGCTGTCAGTTGTACCTCATCTTTTTAATAAAGGCTATATGTTTGGTAATTGGTAATTGGTAATTGGTAATTGGTAATTGGTAATTGGTAGTAGGGTGTGTCGCCACCAACAATCCCTAGAGCGTGGGTACAGTAGAATGTCTTGACAAAAAGAACGAAATATGTATCACCTAGGGGGCGTTGCATGAGGGCGACAATAAATCGCGATCGCCAACCATTTTTTTGCCCTCATGCAACGCCCGGTTAAGGTCTACATCAACATACATACTATGTCGCTAGTGTCAATTTCTTTTACTGAACCGGCGCCCTAGGTACATATCGACAATTCAACAGATCCGCACCCAGGGCTATTTCATTCTCAGGGAAACCAGGGTTTTGTAGGGGTAGTGCCCCCGTGCCTACCCTCCTTATCGATGATTTGCAAGCATTTCAGGAATTGGGGCAACCTGGCGTGGGATTGCCCCTACAAAGAATGAAATAGCCCTGGATCCGCACCCGATCGCAATGGTTTTATCAACAAACACAACATGATTGATTGTGTAGCAATTTTTTATCTAAATGGTATGAGTTCTACAAAGCAATATGTGACACAAAGCCACAAAACAAGTGATAGGAATCACAGTGTGTCAATTGTCTAAGAAATGCTTGCTTCACAAAAGCCAGAAATCTAGCCAATACAAGACTGGCAACAACCTTCCCATAACAGTAATTTAGTTGGAAGACAGATGTCAGCAGTTGTCTGAATTCACATCATTTGATTTTTACGTGAAAATACTGTAGACAATTTAAAAGCACTAGATCTAAAGTATAAGAGTCACTAAAAAGCCATATACAGGGTATTCATTTAATGATGTTGAACAGCTTGGAATCAAACACAACTTATACATCAAACGCAGCCACGGACGAACTCATGAGCATTTTAACAAAGGAAATTGAAGCGAAAAAACTTGCAAAACAAGCAAAAAATCTACATCGCAATTCTTTGGGATTAGGCAAAACTTATCTTCATATTTTAGAAGCCGGAGGGCATCTGGGCTGCTGAGTCGAAATTTCATCCTAATTTCATTTGGCAGTGAAAGACTAGGTTGAGGAGATAAATTTTAGCTCTTGGTCATTGCTTAGCAGTCGTTTCTTGAAAAATGCTAATAAGTAGCTGCGGTTAATTCGCTTGACTTACTTCTTTTGGCAAAATACAAACCGCTAAGCTTTTGGCACTCAACCTCATTTCCTGGAAAATGCCAACGATGATATTTCACAAATATTCTCAATCTCAGGCAATTATTACCAGTTGTTCGGTAACTTTTATTAGCCTAATTTTACTGAGTTATCCCACTACCGTTTTTGCCCACGCGGGACACGGCAATGAATTTCACCAAAGCGGCGAAACAAATCAAACTCCTGCTGCTATTTCTGTCGATGCCAAAACAGCAAAACGGTTGGGAATTAAAGTCTCCCCGGCCACCCGCCAGCGATTAGATATCGGTATCAAAACTACAGGACAAATTGAAACTTTGCCCAACCAAAAGGTAGAAGTGACGGCTTCGGTGGCTGGCAAAGTGGTAGAGTTGTTAGTTAAGCCTGGAGACAAAGTATCAAAAGGTCAACCGATTGGGGTTTTGTCGAGTTCAGAATTAGGACTATTGCGCGTTGAATCTCTCTCGAAACGAGCGGAAGCTGAGGCAGATTTGCAGCAAGCACAAGGCGATTTGAAACTAGCACGAGAAAATTACGATCGCCAAATCAAAATCTCTGAAGCAGAAATAATACAAGCCCAAACTCAAGTAGCAGCAACAACTCAACAGTACCAACGAGAGCAAGAATTAGTCAATCAGCGCTCTGTTGTCAAAGTTGCTAAGGAAAATTATCAACGTCAGATGGAGATAGCGCAAGCAGAGATAGCGCGGGCGGAAACTGAATTGACTGTGGCTAAAGAAAAGTTCGATCGCGATCGCGAGTTAGTTGCATCAGGGGCGATCGCGCGGCGTACAATGCTAGAGTCGCAATCCCACTTCGCCGAAGCCAAAGCCAATGTTGCGAAGGCAAAAAGCCGTCCCGAAGTTATCAAAGCCGAAACCGAAATTAAACAAGCTGAAGTAGACCTCCCCGTGCGGGAATTGCGCGATTCTCAAGGTAAGGTGGCAGAGGCAAAATCTCAACTCACCAAGGCTTTGAGCCGCCGAGAAGTGTTGGAAGCCGAGAATCAGCTCAAACGCGCCAAAACTGCGGTGCAAGTCGCTCAGTCACGCATTCGCTTGGCCGGTGCGGCCTATCAAGCACGGCTGCAACAGTTAGGTACTGTTGCGAACGAGCAGGGACTTGTCACCGTAATTGCTCCGATTTCTGGTACGATCGCCGATCGCGCCATCACCCAAGGAGAGTCTGTAAGCGCTGAAAAACCGTTGATGAGCGTCTTAAATGACAGCCGGGTTTTTGCCACCGCCAACATTTACGAAAAAGATTTGAATCAGGTAAAACAGGGGCAGGAAGTCAGGGTGAAAGTTGCTAATTTGGGCGATCGTATTTTCAAGGGAAAAATCACCTTAATTGGCTCATCCGTGCAAGGAGAAACGCGGGTTGTACCAGTCAAAGCAGAACTAGATAATAGTAACGGCGAGTTAAAGCCGGGACTGTTTGCGGAGTTGGAAATTTTAACCAACAAAAATGTTACCAATGTGTTAGCAATTCCGATTACAGCAGTAGTAGATGTTATCGGTAAAAAAACCGTTTACGTCCAAAATGGCGATGCTTATCAAGCGGTTGACATTGAAGTCGGTCAAACTGCGGGGGATTTAGTAGAAATTAAGAGCGGTTTATTTGATGGAGATTTGATTGTAACCCAGCGCGCGCCTCAACTTTACGCCCAATCTCTGCGAGGCGGTAGCAAGCCATCAACCAGTGAGGAAAAGAAAGAGGTAAGTCCTAAGGAGAAAGAAGGTTTTAATAGCTTTCCCGTGCCTTTGTGGGCGGGAATTGGGGGAGGAATTGCGATCGCATCCGTGACTTTTGCAGCCGGGGTATTTTGGGGAAAACGGCGCGAAGTTCCAGCTTTACCAACGGATTCTAAAAACAATGGTTTTTCTACCTCGGCAGTGGCACTAAATGCCAGTAAAGTAGATGAATTGCCGCATGATGACAACCACCGTGTTAAAAGCCACGAGGCAGAAACCCAAAGTTTAAAGTAAAAATTTTGTTTACAAGTAATCACCTTGTCTGAGAGTTGATTCATTTATCTGCATCTAGAAAACTGTGCGATTCTTCTTCATCAAAAATATACGTTATAGGTTTTTTACGCCCTTTGAGCTGAGCGCGCATGATTACTCGTTTTGAGCGCTTTGGCGGGACTGGATTGTAGTCTTTTTCGTCAAAGTTGTTTAGAGTTTCTGAGTATTCTTTGGGTGCTTTCATAATAGACCTCTTGCTCTAGTCAAATTTACCCCCCTTAGTCCCCCCTTATTAAGGGGGGAAACAAGAATAATCTTGCTCCCTCCCCTTAATAAGGGGAGGGTTGGGGTGGGGTGCTTTTGATTTTTGCAAGAGTTCTAATAACTACGATCAACATTCGATTGGTTATTTAAAGGATTTGTAAGGTGCGTCGCTACGAGATTGTCGTTTTTTTTGAGGATTGTAGATGGCGACGCACCCTACAACTACTGACAGCTTACATAACCCTTAAACCAAGAGGGCTGAAGCCCAACAACGTACCTCATCTTTTTGATAACCGCTATAACTTATTAAATCAGACTTAAAAGAGAAACGATTTCATCCTAATTTCATTGTTGGGTGTCAATCTAGATTGAATGGCTATTTAACTGTCAACTGTCAACTGTCAACTGTCAACTGTCAACTGTTTAAATGTTCAGCACTATTCTGAGATGGGTAATTAATCGCCGTTGGCTAGTCGTTCTCGCCACCATTATTATTAGTCTTTGGACATTATATATCATCCCCAAAATGTCCCTTGATGTCTTCCCACCTTTTGCGCCGCCGCAAGTCGAAATTCAGACGGAAGCACCGGGCCTCGCACCGGAAGAAATCGAGTCTTTAGTAACACTCCCGATCGAAAGTGCGATTAACGGAACTCCGGGAGTAACAGCAGTACGTTCATCTTCCGCTGTTGGCCTTTCTGCGATTAAGGTAATCTTTGATTGGGGAACTAACATATACCAAGCCCGCCAATTAATAACCGAAAGGTTGCAACAAGCTCAAAGCAAACTCCCGGCTGGGGTAGAAACACCACAAATTTCTCCGACAACTTCTCCGGTTGGTTTGGTAATTACCTATGCTTTTACATCAGAAACTACTCCGCTGATGGAAGTGCGCCGTTTGGTTGATTGGCAAGTTACAAATCGTCTTTTGGCAGTGACTGGTGTTGCTCAAGTCGTGGCTTACGGTGGGGAACAAAGGCAGTATCAAGTATTGGTAGAACCTGCTAAATTAAAAGCTTTTAATGTGTCCTTGCAGCAAGTTGCAGAAGCGACGAAAGCTGCCAATGTTAACGCACCGGGAGGCTATTTAATTACGCCAGACAAAGAAACTTTAATTCGGGGTGTGGGCCGGATTGAGTCTGTGGCAGATTTGCAGCAATCTGCGATCGCCTCTCGCCAAGGAATACCCGTCAGAATTGGTGATGTTGCGGATGTCAAGATTGGTGCTGCAATCAAGCGGGGCGATGGCAGTTTTAACGGCAAAAAAGCTGTGATTTTGATGGTAAACCGACAGCCAGTTGCTGATACTCCGACGGTAACGAAGGCGGTTGAGGCGGCAATGGCTGAGGTACAGCAAGCTTTACCTCAGGATATTAAGGTGACAGTGACTTTCCGGCAGGAAGAGTATATCAATTCTTCGGTGGAGAATGTGCGCTCGGCTTTAATTGAAGGCAGTATCATTGTCACCGTGATTCTGATCCCGTTTTTGATGAATTGGCGCACTCTGACGGTGGTTTTGCTCGATTTCTTCCTAACTTGGCTGTTCGGGCTGCTGGCGATGTATTGGCTGGGGCTGGGATTGAATACGATGACTTTGGGGGGGTTGTCGGTGGCGATCGGAACTGCGATCGACGATGCGATCGTTTATGCCGAAAATACCTACCGCAATTTACGAGAAAATACGGCTTCTGGGCATCCGCGCCCGGTGATGGATGTGATTTTTGACGGCAGTCAAGAGGTGCGCGATTCGTTGATTGGAGCGACGGTAATTGGGATTGTGGTGTTTTCGCCTATTTTTACTTTACCCGGTGTAGAAGGTCGAATTTTTACGCCGATGGGAATTACTTATTTGGTAGTTGTGGTGATTTCTAGTCTAGAATCTCTGTTCGTTTCTCCGGCGCTTTGTGCTATCTTGTTGCCTAACAAACGCATGAGTGCTGAGGAGCCTTGGTTGCCGAGATTTTGCAAAAAAATATATCACTTTTTTATCCAATTGTCAATGCGTTATTCGGCGATAATTTTAGTTTTAGCTGCTGCTAGCATGGTGGCTGCATTAGTTGTTTTACCTTCCTTTGGACGGGTGTTTTTGCCGGAGTTTCAGGAGCAAACTTTGGTGAATACGATTCAGCTTTATCCGGGGGTGTCTTTGGAGGCGACGGATAGCGCGGCTTTTGCGATGGAAGATGCACTTAAGGACGATCGCAGATTTGAATACGTGCAAGTGCGATCGGGTAGAGCGCCTGGTGATGCCGATGCTGCGGGTGTCAATTTAGCTCACATTGATATCGGTTTGAGCGAGGAAGGGATGAAAAATAGGTCAAAAACTTTGGAATTTTTGCGGCAGGAATTTGCGAAATTGCCGGGAGTTGCACCAAATATCGGCGGTTTTATTTCGCACCGGATGGATGAGGTTTTGTCTGGTGTCAGAAGTCAAATTGCTGTCAAAATCTTTGGGCCAGATTTGAATCAGCTTCGCACTATCGGCGCGCAAGTTGAAGCGCAAATGAAAACAGTTGCAGGAATTGTGGATTTGCAACTCGAACCGCAAGTACCTGTGCAGCAAATTCAAATTAAATTCAACCGCCAAGCTGCGGGTAGATACGGTTTAAAAGTTGGAGAAATTTCAGAAATAATTGAGACTGCTTTAAATGGCAAAGTTGTTTCTCAAATTTTAGAAGTGCAGCAAACTTTCGATTTAGTGGTTTGGTTGCAGCCTGAGGCCAGAAATAACTTAGAAACTATTCAGAATTTGTTGGTTGATACTCCGAATGGTAACAAGATTCCCCTCGCGCAAGTGGCGACTGTTACATACGGTACGGGCCCAAATACGATTAACCGCGAGAATGTTTCCCGGTTGATTGTGGCGGCGGCTAATGCGAAAGGTAGGGATTTGCGATCGGTTGTGAATGAAATTCAGGCTAAAGTCAAACGGGAGGTGCAGTTACCGTTTGGTTATTTTATCCAGTATGGCGGTCAATTTGAGGCGGAACAAAGGGCTTCGCAGAATATTATGGTGTTTAGCGCGATCGCCTTTCTAGTCATCACCGTCTTAATGTACTTGTCCGTTAAGTCGATCGCTTCAACTGCGATGATTATGATCAATTTGCCGATCGGATTAGTGGGAGGAGTAATTGCGGTAGCTTTGACGGGCGGTATAATTTCCGTCGCTTCCCTGGTTGGCTTTGTCACATTATTCGGCGTAGCTACCCGCAACGGCTTGTTGTTAGTAGACAACTATAATACTAAATTTGCCGAAGGAATGCCTTTTAAGGAAGCTATTATTAAAGGCTCGATGGAACGGCTTAACGCTATTTTGATGACTGCTTCAACTTCAGCTTTAGGTTTAGCACCGTTAGTCTTGGAAGGCGGCCCAGGAAAAGAAATATTACAACCGCTGTCAATAGTAGTTTTAGGAGGATTGTTTACTTCTACGGCGTTAACACTGTTAGTTTTGCCAGCCTTGTATGCTCAATTTGGGAAGTTTTTACGACCTCAAGAACCTCAGCCTGTTGCTGAAGATGAAAGAACTCATTTAACTACTTTTTAGCAACGATTATGGCTGTTGCTGAATAATTTTTGATAATTTTCCTTGACGCCCTGTTTTAAAATGCCATAATTTACGAATAGTCCGCAAAGAGTCAAGCACATGAAAACGATCAAAACAAGTTTAATTATTCTCGGCAGTATCGGACTGCTATTTTTGGGATCTTGCGGTAAAGGCGACGAAGCAAGCGATACAAAAATCACTCCCACACCCCCTCCTGCTGCTTCACAACCTGCGTCTTCCGCTCCCGCCGCTGCTCCTGCTGCAACAGGAGCTAAAGGCGGTCAAGTTGTCAATGCTGGAGCTTACCATTTAGAGTTTGTACCTGTCAAAGAAGCTACTGGAACTCACTTAGATTTGTACCTGCAAAAAGGCGATAACAAGGAACCGGTTCCTGACGCAAAAGTGTCAGCACAAGTGCAGTTACCGAGTGGAAAGCAACAAACCCTAGCTCTCAAATACGATCCTGAAGGCAAACATTACGCTGTTGTATTTCCCGGCAAAGATCCAGGTCAGTATCCTGTGAAGGTGAATGCGGATATTAAGGGAGAAAAAGTGAACGGTCGTTTTACATTCAGTCAATAAAAAGCAGATTCAACGAATAGCTTCCACGCCTTTCAATAATGCTGTAGGGGCGGGTTCGCCAACGATATAAAACGTAGCAAACAGGTTAAATAAACCCGCCCCACCCCACGAACAACTCCCAAATAACCCTCATATTGACATTGGTGCAAGATGTGATAACGAGAGTATCTAACCCTGATTTGGTATTACTGGATTTCTTCAGTATTCTCGCTGCCTGCATCCGCTGTTGCTTGTTTCTCCATCAGCCATTCTACAAGGATTAACGCAATACTGAAGGCACAGCCCAGGTAAGGATCGATGCAAATTTGACCGACTTGCAGGATAATTTTAGCAATTAAGATTAAGAATTTGGCGCGCGGGGTAGTATTTAGCATTTCTTTGCCTTCTAATTTGTTTATATTTACTGTTTTAACAGGCGTAAAAATAGCTGAAAATGGGATATTTTTATTCATTAAATACCTGCAAATAATCCAGTTACTAACAAATGGCTTAAATATAAAAACAATCCCAAATCCGGGTTGGTATCCCCTTTATGACTCGGCGGTTGAAACCGCTACTACACGAACAAAGTCGGCCTGCGCCGACTGATTAATAGAGGGGTAAAAAACTCGAATTTGGTTATAAATCTAAATATTGATAATTAAACGGCAAATAACCTTAAATAGCATTAAATAACAACTGCGGTTTATCCACGTCAATCTAAAAAACGAATGCTATGCTTTAAATAACAACAAAATCTTGGCTGATAAACTGGGTTTCTTTCAGCAATCCGGTTTTGGTAAAAAATTATTGAACCCACTCGGAGGTATTTTATGAACGCGGAAAAGTCATTTATAGTTTTTCTTGAAGATATCGCTGCGGATATTTTTACTGAAACTGCGTCTGACGTGCAAAAATTATGCTTTCGGCTGCGGTTTCATCCCGACAATCACCAACTCGAAAATACCGATATCGCTGGATTAATTAAAAAACAACTCAACGGCGGTTTTTCGGAAAATTCAATTAATCCAATTTTGGGCGATGTCATTAAGAAAATCAAGGATAAATTTGCACCACAAATGGCAGCAGATGGCATTGATACTGCCAAGCTGACACCGGGGAGAGGTAAACCAAAAGAAAAAGAATCTCCTTGGAAAATAGTTTATCGCTGGTTGCGGATGAAGTGGATTTGGCAAAGTTTGGTGGAGAAAGCGGACAAGCATTGTGAATGGATTGATTTTCTGCCTCCAGAAAACCATCTGGGAATTGTCATTCCGCCGCCGCGTCACAAACGACAGCTTCAAGTTAAGGCTGCTTATTCTATGCGAATTGAATTGCAGCATTCTAGTCGGAATTTACTGCTGCTGAATCAAGGATGGACAACCAAATATGTTTTGACGCCTTCGATCGCTTTTGCACCGAAGTGTCAGCTTGATGGTAAGCCGATGTGGATACCTCAAGATGGATCGAGTTTGCAAGAGAGTAACGGATGGATTAATTTTGATACTCCGGGAAAAGAGGAATTTGTCGGGATTGTGTTGGATGAAGATTTAGATTTTGATTGGTTGGATTTGCGGGAAGATAACCACGCACCGACTTGGGATGAGACGCGGCTTTCTCAGTTGTGGAGTTATTTGGAAGGTAAGGAAAATTGGCAGGTTTTTTATCAGGATTTTGAGGTGGTTGGTTAGATACAAAATCCGCCAGGGAATCAATGTTTCATCAGGAATGTCTCGAAATTTTTTGTAGACTTTATAATTATCAAAGGAAACCCAACATGGACGAACAACGCATACAAGCTTATCTCCAGCTAATTTACTTTCTACTCAAGTGTACCAACGGACAGGAAATGGAATTATTAGAGGCAAATCCAAATTTAGTCGATGGTGGGTTGTTGAAATGTATGGAATTGGTGGCTGCTGATTTGTCAGAGAAGGGAAATCAAAATGCGGCGGATTGGTTGTTGAATTTTGCTAGTCAATTAGCGGAAGCGTTGGGGATTTACTCAAGTTCACTGATACTAGAAGAATATCTCGCCTTCTTGCAAGAGTTGTTAGAAGCAGAATGCGAAATAGACGAGAATCCCCAAGCAGTATATCAGGTATTGCAACGGCATCTCAATAAACTGGATACGCATTTTCCCGAAATCTTACAGGAAGTAGCGACAGGCTTGATTTCCGAACATCCAGAATATGTAGAAGCGATTATTTCTGTAATTGGAAATATCAGTATTCGGATTCAAGAATTCCCCCTGGGAAACTTTGCCAAGAATCAGGAAATTGCTATTGCTGGCTGTGCAATTGTCCTGCAAAACTGCGAGATAAATACCCAAATGTGGGCGCAGGGGCAAAATAATCTTGGGAATGCCTACCGTAACAGAATAAAAGGGGATAAAGCTGACAATATTGAGCTAGCGCTCGAAGCACATACCCTTGCTTTGCAAGTTTACATCCTACAAGCTTTTCCCCAAAATTGGGCCATGACGCAAAATAATCTTGGGCTTGCCTACAATGACAGAATAAAAAGGGATAAAGCTGACAATATTGAGTTAGCGCTCGAAGCCTATACCCTTGCTTTGCAAGTTTACACCCCACAAGCCTTCCCCCAAGATTGGGCTATGACGCAAAATAATCTTGGAAATGCGTACCACGACAGAATAAAAGGGGATAAAGCTGACAATATTGAGTTAGCGATCGCAGCATACACCAAAGCTTTGCAAGTTTACACCCCACAAGCCTTCCCCCAAGATTGGGCTATGACGCAAAATAATCTTGGGAATACGTACCTTAACAGAATCAAAGGGGATAAAGCTGATAATCTTGAGTTAGCGATCGCAGTTTACACCAAAGCTTTGCAAGTTTACACCCCACAAGCTTTCCCCCAAGGTTGGGCAATGACACAAAATAATCTTGGGACTGCGTATTGGGACAGAATAAAAGGGGATAAAGCTGACAATATTGAGTTAGCGATCGCAGCTTACAACCTGGCTTTGCAAGTTTACACCCCACAAGCTTTTCCCCAACATTGGGCAAAGATGCAAAATAATCTTGGGGCTGCGTACAATGACAGAATAAAAGGGGATAAAGCTGACAATCTAGAAATAGCGATCGCAGCTTACA
>NZ_JAHRFA010000051.1:0-17103 GCF_020883045.1 Microcoleus sp. CAWBG58
CATATACTTTACACCTTTATTGATAAGTTAGATTTAGACCGGAATTTCATTTTAAATCACCCTAACCTTCCGGAGCGTCCTATCCTATGGTACTCTCGCTGCTTAAAAACTGTCCGGAGTATTGATTATGTACACCGAAGAAAAAAGCACGAACAATGAAACAATGGCGATCGCCACTGATACTACAGCTCAATCAAATGTTGCAGTTGGTCTAACAACAAGACTCAACAAACCGACATTACAAATCGGTTCCACAGGTCAAGCTGTCAAAGAACTAGAAACTCTCCTAGCTCATTGGGGATATTATTTCGGCCCAATTGACGGTATCTTCGGCCCCCAAGTTAAACAAGCAGTCAAACGCTATCAACACCGCGTCTTCTTAACTGAAGATGGGATTGTCGGTTCTCTAACTTGGCAAGCACTATACTCTGGTGCACCTGTGAACTGTATTGCTTTATATATAAGAAGAAAGAGCGCCCAAGCGCAACAACATACCTAATATGGTACGTTCGTTAACTGTCAACTGTCAACTGTCAATTGTCATCCCTCCCAGAACGCGGACGAATGCGATTCAACTGATTAATTGCCCAGCGAGCTGTTTCCTGAACTTCTGCATCTGGATCGTCCGTCGCGCGGTGCAACAAGTGACTGATTTGATTCACCAATTCGTAAATCCGTGTTAAGTCGCGAATCGCATTTTTCCGCACTTCCGGGTTTTCATTTTGCAATGAAATTGACCAGGCATTATTCATGGGTTTGAGCGTGCGAATGCCAATTTCTGAGAGACTTGCCAGAATTAAACTGTACTGCTTAGAGTCAGAATTGCCTAATAAATCCAGCAACGGCTCAACGGCTCTGGAATCTCCCTGCTGCCCGAGTTCCCAAATGGCTTTGCGCCTATTTGCCGGATTGAGGTGCTGCAAATCTTCAATGAGTGTTTCAATAATATCAACTTTTTGTCTGACTTCCGTTTCGGTTCGGGAAATATCTTTCTTCCGATTCGCTAGTGCATCGGCTCGATTAGTTGTTTCTCGAATATTGAAACCTGAGTCGCTGTAGCCGTTGTTGCGATTTTCGTCTGTGGCGGTGTCGGCATTAATTCGATCGCCCTCTACCCCTCCATCCTGGGATTCTGATTGCCCAGATTCCACGATAAACGGTAAAGGTCGATCGGTGCTCTCGATCTTGTAGCCCTTGGGGAAATTGACGGGGTAGGGCAATGCTGGTAGCGGTTTGAGTCCTCCAGAAGAAACCTGTTGCTGTCCCATTTCGTGCCTGTTTCTCTGAGCATCGGGATTGGTGAATCGAGAGTTTCTTTGGTTTTGTCGATCGCCTCGAACCCGTCTTCGCTTAGAATTATTTGACTCGCCACTGCTCACTAATTTCAGCATGATCGCTACTGCCGCTGCCGTGACGACAACTGCTGCCAAACCCAACATTAACAACCCCCGCTGGTGTGACAAAATGACAATTATATTGGAGATTGGTTTCGGGATTTTGGAATTAGATTTTTGTTTTTTAGACGGCTTAGATTTGTTTTTATCGGGCGCTGGAGAGGATTGTGAAGGATTGGAGTCCGGAGGAGAGTCCGGGGGAGAACCCGCCTGAGCAATTTGTTGGGAAACAACCTGGTAGGAAGCATTGACAATCTGTTGCCTTCCCTCCGCACTGGGAATGAAGGCAGCGCCCAGAGAGGCAATGCAGGTAAGCAAACATAAAGTGGAGCGGTAGTGCGCCATAAGACTCAATTGGGTTTTTGAGAGGCAACGCCGCATGACGAGCTTTAGTGTAACCATGAGTTAGCTCGATCCTAGCTGCTATGCGCCCAACTAACCCACAAATATCACGCCCGATCGCGAAAAATCATGTTTTGAGGTGGCAGCGAGCCGGATCTCAATCGCGCAATTGCCTCAATAACGGCGGCGGCAGATAGAGCAGGGGCATCTTGGAAAGTTGATTTTGCCAGGGAAGCATCAGCTACGTGCTGTGCAGATGCTGCAACGCCGACGATTGTTGCTGGTGGCTGCGGAGGCGCGTGCCATCACCTGTGAGTTTAACTGTTTCGTCGCTGCTGCGTCGCTTTTGTCTTTATCTTAACGGTTACTCGAACAAGGGGGATTTGTAGTGGCAACGAGAAATCTGGTTTTTGAGTGTATTTCGGGCTGCTACACGGAATGTTTTCAGTATTGTAAAACTTCATTCAGTTTGCAAGCAGGGATAAGCGATTGTGATATTCTGTAATCAGGATGTTAAAAATAAAACTATCAAACTACGCTAAAACAATAATAAGTTACACAATCGCATAGCGAGGCGTTCAAGCCCTCTGGTGTTGCCACATCCGGCATGACAGACAGAAAGTGGTTTGATTATAGTTGACTACTCGCCACAATCGCCGAGCCCAAAGACAGAGGTTCAGAATGCAGCTAACAGAACGTCACATCATCAAATCTACCGAACACCGTTTTGCTCAGATTGACGAACTAGCCTTCAAATCGAAGAATCTTTATAATGCTGCCAATTATGCGATCCGTCAAAGCTTTGTGTATGGATGGGGCTACATCAATTACAACGAAATGAATCGCCTCATGAAATCTCACGAAGCTTACAAAGCAATGCCCGCAAAAGTAAGCCAGCAAATCTTGATGTTGTTAGATAAAAACTGGAAATCTTTTTTTGAAGCTCTCAAAGCTTACAAAAAAGATACCTCTAAATTTACTGGTCGTCCCAAACTACCGAAGTACAAAGATAAAGTAAAAGGTAGAAACATCCTGGTTTATACAAAGCAAGCGATTAGTAGCAGGCAGTTAAAGAGTGGAATTATTAAACTGTCAGGTACTGAGATTTCAGTCAAAACCAAAATAAATCCCGAACAAATCTGTCAAGTTAGATTAGTTCCCAAATGCGATGCTTATGTAATTGAGGTAATTTACCATGAACCGGAGTCCACCGCGAACAATAACAACTTTGTAGCTAGTATTGATTTGGGACTGGACAATTTAGCAGCGCTAACTTCAAATCAACCGGGATTTATCCCTCTATTGATTAACGGGCGACCATTAAAGTCAATTAACCAGTTCTACAACAAACGTAAAGCCCAATTGCAGTCTCAATTAAAAGGAAATAACCAAACATCATCACGGATTCAACGCTTAACCCGGTGTCGCCACCAAAAAGTAGATAATTACTTGCATCACACCAGCCGATTAATCGTCGATATTTTGACAGCGAATCAAATTGGGACGCTAGTAATTGGCAAAAATGCACAGTGGAAAACCGGAATTGACCTGTCCAAACGAACTAATCAAAACTTTGTCAGTATTCCTCACGCTAGACTAATTGAGATGTTGGAATATAAAACTCGATTGGTGGGAATTAAAGTGATAGTTCAAGAAGAGTCTTACAGCTCTAAGTCCAGTTTCTTGAGTCTAGATCCAATTCCTGTTTGCGGACATAATGATGCGTCGAATTTCATATTTAGTGGCAGGCGAATCAAAAGAGGATTGTACAGAACATCAATCGGTCAATTAATTAATTCCGATGTTAATGGTTCTTATAACATCCTCAGAAAAGCAATCCCAAATGCTTTTAGCGATGGGATAGGTCGTGGGTGTAGTTGGGCCGAGGCGGGTTAATCCGCTCAAAGTAAAAGCGAAGGGGGAGGGACTCGAAGCCTCTCATGTCTATAAATGACTATACTTTTACCAGCTATGTTTATTTGTATCTAGTTACTTAAGTTAAGTCGATCGGCATTTCATCCTGTTTCGCAAATCTGATATAAGATAGAGCTAAATTTTTCGTGTGAGAGTAGAGGCATTTGTGAGCCAACAAGATATCTTAAATTTAGCAAAAGAAGGCGATGCCAGGGCGATCGCATTTCTGATCGGCCAAGCACTCCAAACCTTCGGCGTCACGGCTAAAGGCAGCTTGGAAAATGAAACCCTGCACCTGCTGCTGGAAGCAGAACAATTGCCCGCAGAAGAAGCCTGTCTCCGAGTCGCAATCAAAGGGTTGCAGCGACTGCAACCAAATAACATTTACGGAGTAACAGTGTACGGGCGGCGCGAAGGCGAGCAATTGCCCGCTTGGACTCAGACGGTAGAATTAAAACAACGCTTGGCTAGTGCACCCGCAACCGCAACCGCACCAGTGAGTGTAGCAGCACCCGCAACTGTAGCCCCTGTTCAAATTCCTGTAGGTGTCGCCAGTGTACCCACTGCCCCAATTCCTGTAATTTTGCCCAAGGTAGAAACACCTCAAAATATCACAACCCCACCCATTCAAATACCAGAAAAATCCCCCCGCAAATCCTATAGAATCCCAACTCCCAAATCCACAAACCAACGCCAACAAAAGCCATCACCGCCACCAGATACAATCCCAACTCCCCAACCCACAAACCAACGCCAACAAAAGCCATCACCGCTACCAGACATAATCCCAACTCCCCAACTCACAAACCAAGGCCAACAACAGCCATCACCGCTACCAGATTTAGCTCGTCGTAAAACTAAAAAATCTTGGCTGTCAGTCGGTACTCTCAGCCTAATTTTTGTACCGATAGCAGGCTTTGTACTCGGTTCTCAATTCAATAAATCCTCAAGTACCGCTACAATTAACCATGTCACCTCAAAGCCTGCGGTACAAAAAGTAGGCGCGGCAAAGCCATCCCGCAAGGAATCTATCCCAGCGTCAGCATCCGCCGCCAAACCCGCATCACAATCACCACCCCAGGCAGCAAAAATACCTGCAAATTTGCCCGCAACTGTCAGCATCAAAGCAGTTGGCGACATGATCCCCGGCACCAATTTCCCCTACAATAAACTCCCGGAAAATAAGGAGCGTTTATTTGAATCGGTAAAATCCTACCTACAAGGAGCCGATATTCTGTTTGGCAATTTTGAAAGCACGATGACCGATTATCCTTACAGTTCCAAAGGAGGCGGCGGAGGAATGCTGTTTGCCTTTCGGACGCCTCCGAGTTATGCCAAAATCTTCAAAGATGTGGGTTTTGATGTTTTGAATATTGCCAACAATCACTCCTACGATTTTAACGAGCAGGGATTTAAGGACACGATCAAAAACATCGACAGCAACGGCATGAAGGCTGTGGGTAAAAGAGATCAAATTGTTTATCAAAATGTCAAGGGCGTCAATGTTGCCTTTATCGGTTTCAGCAACTACGGCGAAGTTCACAATTCCTTGCTGGAACTGAAAGCAGGGGCAGAAGTTGTCAAAAAAGCGAAGCAAAAGGCTGATATTGTAGTCATCTCAGTTCATGCTGGAGCTGAAGGAACCGGAGCTCAGAATGTGAGCAATAGAACAGAGTTCTTTTATGGAGAAAACCGGGGAAATATGGTGTTGTTTTCGCGGACGATGATTGATGCGGGAGCAGATTTGATTTTGGGACACGGCCCGCACGTTACCAGAGCTGTGGAACTGTACAAAGGGAAATTGATCGCGTATTCCCTGGGCAATTTTATGGGTTATCGCACTTTGTCCACAGCCGGAGCATTGGGTCAATCTCTGATTTTGGATGTCAAAATGACTCCAAAAGGGGATTTTGTTTCTGGTAAGATTATCCCCATCGAACTTGACAGGCAAGGTATTCCGTCTGTGGATGAAGATTTTACGAGTGTGGGGTTGATTCGCCGTTTGACAAAGAGCGATTTTCCCAATACTGGTTTGACGATTGATGACAAGGGACAAATTTTGAAGAAGAGTAAGTAGTCGTTGGGCATTGGGCATCGGGCATCGGGCATTGGGCGGAGCGTAGCGGAGGGATTGGGCGAAGCGAAGCGGAGGGATTAGGCATTAGGCATTGGCACTTGTGCTGAGCGAAGCCGAATTAAGCCGAAGTATTGGGCATTGGTAAGCTGTTCGACATCTAAATTGCATTTTTTGTGCGGGCTTTCTGGCCCACCCCACAAGAACTTTATCAAATTTTGGCTGTGCAGTTTAAATACAGAACAGCTTAACGAATAACTAATAATCAATCACCAATTCCCAATTCCCAATTCCCAATTCCCAATTCCCAATTCCCAATTCCCAATTCCCAATTCCCAATAATTAGTCATCAATCATTAGTTTCAAAGCTTCTTTCATTTCCTCTGCTGTCGTCGTCGCCGTACCGAATTGACGCACGACAATGCTAGCGGCCAAATTGCCCAAAACTGCTGCTTCCCAACCCGATGCACCGACGCACAAAGCTAAAGTCATTGCTGCTACGACTGTATCTCCAGCACCAGTTACATCGAAGACATCAGTCTTGTTAAAAGGGGGAATATCCCAGCTTTGAATGGCAAATTCCCCCTTTTCACAAGTGGATGTTGGAGGGGGTGAATTTTTAATAGCTTCGCCGTTCACCCTTTCAAACAAACTCATCCCTTCTTCGCCGCGAGTAATCAGGATTTTTTGAGCTTGAGTTAAGTTCAACAAATCGCGTCCTGCTTGCATTAAAGTTTCAGGATTTTTGATAGCATATCCGACTGCTTGCTCGGCTTCCGGTAAGTTCGGAGTAAACAGCATCGCTCCAGAATATCGCTGCAAATTTGTTTGAGCGTCTACAATTGTTTTGCCGGGAACCACTGCCGATTCGATCGCAATCCGAGTCAAAACTCCGTCGCCGTAGTCAGAACAAACCACCGCATCGACTGTGGGGATTTGGTGCCGGATGTAGTCTGCTAATTGCAACTGCAAGTCTAAATCCGGCAACTCGTCAGATTTGCGATCGACTCGGACAATTTGTTGAGTCACCGACTGCCGCGCGTGCCCGGAAATGCGAGTTTTGGTAACGGTTGGACGCTGCGAATCGATTAAAATCCCAGCCGTATCAATTCCCGCAGCCTCAAAAATACCGCACAAAGCCTTTCCCTGGTCATCTTTTCCCACCAAACCAGCAACTTTTACTTTGCCTCCCAGTTTGGCTAAATTGTAGACAGCATTTGCGCCACCTCCGGGTAATTGCCGAGTATTCTCGTAGCGCAAAATCAACACAGGTGCTTCGCGGGAAATTCGCTCTACTTGTCCGGTAAGAAACTCGTCCAAGGTCAAATCTCCTATAGCTAATACCTGCGCTCGATCGAAGCAGTCTAATCTTTTCAACAATTGCTCAGTTGAGGCACGCAGTTGAGGCAAAAAATCGGAATAGTCGTTAGTCATTAACCAAAAAAATGAGACTGAGGAGTTGATAGTTGAGTGTGGCACGAGCGGCAATTAAAAAATCTTAATAAAGATTAATAATTGATTTCCTCCCTGGTTTGATTTTTAACTTTTAATTGATTTTCCCACTGAGATTGTGAGAAATCGGTTGCAGGCGATTGGCTATCGCGCGATCGACCAATTTAGCAAAAAACTACGGACACAAGGGGACCCATTGAAATAAAGTGAGAAAGTTTCACAGTGTGGAAGTTTCCTTCTACATGAGTGCCTTCTGCACGAGTACCTGTAAAAGACCGCAGAATTATTTCGATTTCATCTGCTTGATGATCGTAATCACCTGAGTCATTTGTTTTTTGAGTGCATCAATTTCCGCTTGCATTTTCGCCATTTGCTTAGTCATCGCCTGAATTTCGGCAGCACCGGCTCCAGAACTCGGTGCAGCAGCGGCGGCGGCTGGGGCTTCTGGTACTGGTTTCTTTTTAGCCAGTACCATCGCCGATTTGATCGCCTCGGTTAGCTGCTTTTTCTCAAAAGGTTTAGCGATGAATGCAAAGAAATGCTTCTCGAAGGGTTTTGGAATTTTCTCCATCACCTCTTCTTCGCGCCCCGACATGATCACCAAAGGTATCTTGCAAAGCACCGGATGGGCTTGCACTTTTTGATACACTTCCCAACCACTGACTTTGGGCAGTAGGAAATCTAACATAATTAGATTCGGTCGGGCTTCACGGATCAGTTTGAGTCCTTCTTCGCCGTCTTTTGCTTCTAGAACTTCAAAGTTACCTTGAGGTAACATCTCTCGAACTCGAACGCGGATGACTTTACTGTCATCGATTACCAAGATTTTTTGACCAGCCACGACTGACTCCTTCAGTAATGAGTGTTGAGGATCTCAGGGCCATTGAGAGCCACTGAGATTTTTTGCAGAGAAGATCGGAAACCAATATTCAAAGGCATTGTCAAGGTGCCTCGCTTTGGCTCAAAACAACTATCTTTCGATGCTGCAATCGCGCTTGCGTTATCCTTTTCAAATGCTTTCTCGGTCTATCACTTTGGCCAGTTCGGTACGCTTTCCATCCTGCTGTTACTTGCTCTTTTTGTTTAACGCCTCAATGCGTTTACTAAGTGGCCGGAATTTCTCCGTACTAGGATAGTTCGTCACGCAGACAGATTTACTTACTCGCCTCTAGATTTTGACACTCTCCGACTATAGTGGAACGGAGATTCTTAAGAAACAGCCTTGCGATTGTTCTTAAAGGCGCTGTCAAATCGCCGCTACACGTTCAACCTCACTGACTTTCGCCACAATCGCCATGAGCATTACGTCTACTTTTTTGCTTTATGCTTTCGTTCGCACTTTTCAACACGAAGCCAGTTCGGTACGTTCCCCATCCTGCGTTGCTTGGCTGTGCTGCAAGTCTTTCCCAGTCTAAAATGCTGAGGGTGTCTTACTGCCTGGAATTTCACCGTTCTAGGAATGGTTCAGCACGTAGTTGATACGCCTACTTGTTTAGCACAATTCAATTCTAATCTAGAGTAATGGCAGCCTTCAAACGGCTGCTGCTGCGTTTCATCCCCGGCTTGAAAGACCGAGGTTTGCGCGTGATGCGCTATAGAGTACAGACCACGGGGACTAAAGTCCTCCGAGTCGCTTTCCTCTCAGGACTGAATGAAGCCTCTGAGTTTGCCGCTTCCCGTGTGGTCTTGTGATTTGCAACCTTCAGTATATCCCTAAGAGAATTCTACCTAGAATTCTGAACGAGTTTAGTTTGGCTGCAATTGATCCGAATTCTGATTTGGGGTCAGATTCCTACAAGTTGAGGGACTTTGATTTCGGATACGATCGCATATATTAACTCGATCGCCATGCAGGTTTTATGTCGCCCCAAACTCCTCAAACTCCTACTGTCAAAGCAACTGCCGCTCAAATGCGGAGCGAAATCGAGGCGATGCCGGATTGGCTGCGACGGCCCATTGGCAAAGCTAGCGAACTTTCCGCAGTGCAGAAAATTATCAAACAGCGGCAAATTCATACGATTTGCGAGGAAGGCAGATGTCCCAACCGGGGCGAGTGCTACGCCCAAAAAACGGCGACTTTTTTGTTGATGGGGCCGACTTGCACCCGTGCTTGTGCTTTTTGTCAAGTAGATAAAGGTCATTCTCCGATGCCCCTCGATCCCGAGGAACCGCAAAAGGTGGCCCAGGCCGTGCAATTGCTGGGTTTGCGCTATGCAGTGCTGACTTCGGTAGCGAGGGATGATTTGCCGGATGGGGGCGCGGGTTGGTTTGCGTTGACGATCGCCCAAATCCGCCACTTAAACCCCGATACTGAGGTTGAGGTACTGACGCCGGATTTTTGGGGAGGCATGGGGAGGAATGTTGAGGCGGATAATTCTGGTTTGGATCAGTTGCAGCGGGAGCGGATTCGGACGGTGGTAGAGGCAAAACCGGCTTGTTACAACCACAATATTGAGACGGTGCGCCGGTTGCAAGGGCCGGTGCGGAGGGGGGCCAAGTACGATCGGTCGATCGACCTTCTGCGTATCGTCAAGGAATTTGACCCAACTATTCCCACCAAATCCGGTTTGATGTTGGGGCACGGGGAAACCGAAGCCGAGATTGTCGAAGCGATGGCCGATTTGCGGGATGCCAAGTGCGATCGGCTCACCCTCGGTCAATACATGAGACCATCTCTAGAACACCTCCCAGTTCGCAAATACTGGACGCCAGCCGAATTTGACCGTTTCGGGTCGATCGCCCGCGAGATGGGGTTTGAGCGAGTGCGATCGGGGCCTCTAGTCCGCAGTTCCTACCACGCCGGAGCGATCAATTAAAATCAATCTGAATTCAACTAGGTATCAAGTCCTAGTTACAAAAAATAACACTCTTAGATTGTGTCATGTGCGACGCTCTCTGCTATTTGTGAATACAGTGACTTGTGAATTAGGAGCTTGAATTATGGCAGACATAGCAAAGAACCAATTAAAATCCGACTCCGTGATGAAAACGGGCAAATTCCCTTACACCTTTCGCGCAGCCTGGTTTCTGTTGCTGTTAGGTATCAATTTTCTGATGGCAGCCTACTATTTCCATATCATTGAATAGTTCTGCAAGTTGACTTTTAGCAGACCCTGCTTTTGGGTAGCTCAAAGTCGGAGAGAGGGAGAGAGGGAGAGGGGGAGAGAGGGAGAGAGGGAGAGGGGGAGAGTTTTTCTTTCTTACTATTTCCCTCTTCATTCTTACTATTTCCCTCTTCATTCTTACTATTTCCCTCTTCATTCTTACTATTTCATTTTTCCTTCTTCCTTCTTCCTGATGACTAATGACTAATGACTGCTAAGAGGGCGGGCACGGGGGCACCGCCCCTACTGACTAATGACCAATGACCAATGACTTCCCTAACGATTTCTCGCCGCTTCTAGCTTGGACAACCGCTCTTGAATTTTGATTACATCTTGCTTAGTTTCAATTGCCAAAGTTGCTAAATTGTCAAAGATCGGATCTCCCGAAAGCATTCTAGAATTTGTCCTGCCCGAACCAGGGCGGTTCGGAGACTGAGGCCGATTAACTCCAGAACCTTGAGACTGCAAACTGTAGATTTGTCCCCGGAGTTCAGCAATTTGACTTTCTAATTGAGTAATCCGAAACTCTAATTGACTGGTCAATTGAGCAGGGGTAAAAATTGGCGAAATAGTAATTGCTAACGCGCAAACAAGACACAAAAAACCGATTTTTATGGTGTCGCGATGGCGAATATTTTTCGGCATAGCTTTAATGATTTAAATCATACCATTTATATTATAGCAGTCCTAAATGAGTCGTAAAGTTTTTTACCCCACCCCAGCCCTCCCCTTATTAAGGGGAGGGAGTAAGAAATTCACAAATGATTTAAGATTGCTATATAACAAATCGCCGCTATTTTTGACCTCTATCAGAAGTATGTCTTATGCCAACTAGAAACGTAGCTATTTTCATGTTCGATGATGTCGAGGTACTGGACTTTGCCGGGCCATTTGAAGTGTTTTCGGTGACATCAGAATTAAATAAGGATTCACAACCTTTTGCCGTCTCTACCGTAGCCGAACATCCCGGTGCAGTAAGCGCCCGCAACGGTTTGAGCGTAAATCCCCATTGTACTTTTTCCGATTGTCCGCCCCCCGATATTTTAATTGTACCGGGAGGACTAGGCACGAGAAAGTTAATCGATAATTCAGCGGTGATTAACTGGATAAAAGATTGTTCGCAAACAGCAGAATTAGTGCTATCTGTCTGTACGGGTTCCCTGCTGTTGGCAAAAGCTGGCTTGTTGGAAGGTTTGGCCGCAACTACACACCATGGGGCATTTGATTTGTTGAGAGAGTTAGCTCCCAATACAACTATTATTGAAAATCAGCGATTTGTCGATAACGGCAAAATCATTACATCCGGGGGAATTGCTGCGGGAATTGATATGTCTTTGCACGTTGTCGGCAAGCTTTTGGGTGCAGCACAAGCTGAACAAACAGCAGATCACATGGAGTATACAATTAATAATTGATAATTGGGTATGTTGTTGGGCTTTAGCCCTCTTTGTATATACGTCGAAAGAGGGCTGAAGCCCAACAACGTACCTCTTGTAATTGGAATGCGACGCTCTTTGTATATACGTCGAAAGAGGGCTGAAGCCCAACAACGTACCTGTCTGTGTAGTTTGGCTTTAGCCTCCTTTATTTAACAACACTAATAGCTGTGTTCGTAGCTAATTAAGAATCTTCGCCCCAAACTCGAATCTGAACATAAACTAATATCAAAGCTATCGCCATCAGAAAAGTTGCTGCTGCGGCTGCATAGCCAAAATCGAATTGGGAAAAAGCTTGCTCGTAAATATAATAAACTAGCAAATTAGTAGAGTTCAAAGGGCCGCCGCCGGTGATGACATAGACTTGCTCGAAACTGCGTAGAGTAAAAATAGCTGTAGTAATGGTAGCAAATACTAAAGTCGGCCGCAAACCGGGTAAAGTGATGTGCCAAAATTGCTGCCAACCATTAGCTCCATCCAATTCTGCTGCTTCGTAACGATTTACCGGAATTGCTTGCAATCCTGCTAAAAATACTACCATATTAAAGCCTAATTGTTTCCAAACACTGAGCAGAATTATGACTGGCATTGCCCAAGCTGTGCTGCTGAGCCAAGGAATTGGATTTAAGCCGATCGCCCTTAGCATATCATTCACCGGGCCTTCGGTTTGAAACAACCACCGCCAACCCAAGCCAACAGCCACTAGAGAGGTAATCGAAGGGATAAAATAAGCAGTGCGGAGAGCTCCCCGCCAAGCAAACGAGCGATTTAGCAACACTGCCAAACCCAAGGGAATTATTAAACTAGGAATGACTGTCGCGGTTGTAAAATAGATCGTGTTTTGGAGAACTTGCCAAAAATCCGGGTTTGTCAGCAGGCGCGAGTAGTTATTGAGGCCGATCAAACGCACTCCCGACTGGGTAAAGCTGCCGCGGGTAAAGCTGAGGTAGAATAAATAGGCGATCGGCCCAATCAAAAAAGTACCCAGAAACAGTAAAGCCGGGGCCAGAAATGTCCAAGCTGCGATCGACTCATTGTCCAACCAGTTAAAACGCCCAGATTTTATCGGAACCATTGGCTTGTAAATTTTAGCTTTTAGTTTTAAATGGTATCACAATATAGGTCAATGTCAAAATGAAATTGCTCGATATATTAGCAAATATACCCACTATAGAAACTGAAAGGCTCCTGCTCCGAAAAATCACTTTAAATGATGCCAGCGATATGTTTGAGTATGCTTCCAACCCGGAAGTCTCCGAATACACAATGTGGTCAACTCATACCTCCCTCGAAGACACTAAATACTTTCTCAAGTCTCTGACAAAAATGTACAAAAGAAAAGAGCTTGTAGATTGGGGAATTGTCCACAAAGCCGAGAAAAAGTTGATCGGGACTTGCGGATATGTGGAATGGAGCATGACGCACAGCCGCGCTGAAATTGGCTATGCACTTTCTGCGAGATATTGGAGAGAAGGATACATGAGTGAGGCTGTCAATGCAATTATTGAATTTGGCTTTCGGGAGATGTTGCTAAATCGAATTGTGGGTAGATGTGAAGTTAACAATATTGCTTCGGCGAGGGTGATGGAAAAAGTGGGGATGCAGTTGGAAGGGATTTTGCGACAGCAGCTATTTGTCAAGGGCAGATATTGGGATTTGAAAATTTATTCGATTCTGAGGGAAGAGTTTTTTGATGATATTGTTGTAGAATAGCTCTGCCAGCAAGCGGTACACTGATTGTGCAGGTCAGAGGTTGACATTTATGCAAAAAACATACTTAAATATTTCCAGATTGCTGATTGGTGGCTGTTGCCTGTTGTCTGCGAGTAGGTTTGCTATAAGTGCGACGATCGCCCAACCGATCGTCGCAGCGCCAGCCCCAGTCCCCGCCCAAACAACTCCCACAGCCCAAACTGTAGCCGAACAATTAGTAGGACAGTGGCAGTTACAATATCTATTATCCGTTCCGGTAACAGTAATTTTTACACAAGAAGGCAAATTATTTATACTCACTTCGTCATTTCCTTTTGCACCTCCAACCGAACCTCTAACTGCCTATGAATTCAAATACAGAATTAACTCTACTACCAGGCCGATGACAATAGATGTAACCGCCAGTGAAAACCAAAATTTGCAGACAATTTTTGAATTTACTCCCAACGGTCAAATGCGCGTAGAATTCATGGGTGTAAAGCCGGAAGAAGCCAGACCAACTACTTTTACAACGGGTGCACTTTTTCTTCAAAAACTTTCCACCACTACAGCTTTGCCTCGAAATACAAAAATAAAAATACTTAACACGTTTGAACCAGAAACTCCGCGACAAGCCTATGAAAGTGGGCAATATATTCGGTCGGCGCTTAATGCTCAACAAGCTTTCTATGCCGAAAATGCCAAATTTGCTAGAACATTTGAGGAACTGGGTATAGGAATGAAGTTTGAAGAAGAAAATTACCGCTATCAATTTTTATCTCAAAGTGATTTCACTCAAGATGTAATCATGACGGTTCAAGCTAAAAACCATCGATTAAGAAGTTATACAGGTGCAGTATTTCTCGTTAAAGTGAAAGACGAACCCGAAAATGTTGTAACTAGCATTGCATTTAGTTGCGTAACAAATTGGCATTCTACTTCACCTCCACCGAGACCAATTGTTCCTAAAAATAACGACCCGGAAAACTTTCGATGTCCCGCTGGTTCCTCTTTGATAACACGGTGAAACTTTGATGATTGCAGCAAATACTAATTCTACAGACTGTTTGATTTCTCCCGCAATTTCTCCCGCACTCATAGAGGGAAATGCTAAGATTGCCGCGCCCTTAAAAATAGGAATTTTAGCCTCAGGTAGCGGTAGCAACTTCGAGGTAATTGCCGAAGCCATCCAACAGGGACAACTCAACGCTAAAATCCCAGTGTTAATTTACAACAATCCCGAAGCTAAAGCTGTCGCCAGAGCGGAAAAATACGGCATTCCATCGATTTTGCTCAATCACCGCGATTGCAAAAGCCGCGAAGAATTAGATACAAAAATTGTTAAAACCTTCCAAGAATATGATGTAGAATGGGTGGTGATGGCGGGTTGGATGCGAATTGTTACCAAAGTTTTGCTCGATGCTTTTCCCAACAAAGTTATTAACATTCACCCCAGTTTGCTGCCGAGTTTCCCAGGCATTCGCGCCGTTGAGCAAGCACTCGCCGCTAAGGTGAAAATAACGGGATGTACGGTGCACATCGCTCATTTGGAAGTAGACAGCGGGCCGATTTTAATGCAGGCTGCGGTGCCGGTATTGCCTGATGATACGCCAGAAACGCTGCACGCGAGAATTCAGGTGCAAGAGCATAAAATTATGTTAGGCGCGATCGCACTTATTGCCGATCGACATCCTGTTTAACTCAGGCTGTGTTCCAGCATACTATCGTACCCAATCTCGTCGCGCACAGCAACCACCGAGGTTATGATTGTCCTTAAACAGTTGACAGTTGACAGTTGACAGTTGACAGTTGACTGGAAGATATCGACCTCTACCTAGAAGTCCGAGGAATGAAACAGTGAATAATAGTGAATAATTTTGTTTTATTTCCCCCTCGAAGGAGGAGGCTTTCAACCCATTCTTCTTGGTAAAGTCGATCGCACTTTTCCGCAACTTGCGCGGTTATCATCGAAAACATTGTGACTAAAAACCCTACCAGTGCCGCATCTTCCCCAGAATTGCCTGTCAGCGACTCGCCCGAAACTGGCCCGCCGCTGACTGATTCTCATAGCCTGAAATTAATTCTCAAAGAAAGACTCAAAAAGAACATCGGCATCAAGGGAGAATTTTATCTACCTTGTTTGCCATCAATGCTAGACGACTATCTAAAATTACTCTCAGACTTCTTAAAAGTTCTCGGACAAAACCTCGACGCTGCCCAAACCGAAAACTTGCGAACATTAATCGCTAACGCGTTAACAGAAGGATTCAAAAATTCTCCCCACGCTAATCTCATCGTCTCATACTTTCCCGCCAATCCCCAAACTGGCCTAGGCGGCGGGATTACTCTAAATACCAAGATTCAAGTCGAATCGATGGCCCAGAAATATCATACCTGGCCGGATATTCGCCCCGAACCTTTATTTGGCAGCCATCCCGATGCTAAGGTTATCGCTATTGCCGCCGAATTAGGGGAAGCGGGTAAAGCAGCTATTTTAGATGTCGGTGCGGGCCCGGGGCGCAACAGTCTGCCTTTAGCTAGGTTAGGACATTCCGTGGATGCGATCGAGCTAACGCCCATATTTGCCGAAAAACTCTCAGCAGCAGCCCTCGCTGAAAATTTACCGATTCATGTCACCCAAGGCGACGTTTTAGATCCTTTATTGAGGATGAAAACCTATCGATACAAATTAGCGATTGCTACCGAAGTTCTCTCGCACTTTCGCTATCCCGAACAAATCCGCTTATTCCTCGGCAAAATGTCTGATGCTGTGTTAACTGGCGGCTTTATCCTATTCAGCACTTTCTTAGCTGTCGATGGGTACGAACCTGATGAGATGGCCAAACAAATGTCAGAATTGTGTTGGTCTTATTTAATTACCAGACAAGAATTGGAAGCAGCTATCGAGGGTTTACCGTTAGAAATTATTGCCGATGAGTCGGTGATGGAATACGAACAAAAACATTTACCTGATTCTGCGTGGCCGCCGACACCTTGGTTTGTGAGTTGGGCCAGCGGGCGCGATTTATTTCCGGTGCAAGAAACGCCGCCCATCGAGTTGCGGTGGATACTGGTTAAACGCTTGTAGAATTTGTTGTAATATCATGTCATCTCGCACAAACACAATCAAAAAGGTTCGTAGTAAGGACTTTAGTCCTTTGACAAGAAACGCCGCCCATCGAGTTGCGGTGGATACTGGTTAAACGCTTGTAGAGTTTGTTATAATATCATCTCATCGCGCACAAACACAATCAAAAAGGTTCGTAGTGAGGACTTTAGTCCGCATAAATTCAGAGGACTAAAGTCCTCACTACGAACCAATTTTACCTAACACGAAAAATCTACTATTCAACTTATTTCCGGTGGAAGAAACCCCGCCCATCGAGTTGCGGTGGATACTGGTTAAACGCTTGTAGAGTTTGTTATAATATCATGTCATCGCGCACAAACACAATCAAAAAGGTTCGTAGTGAGGACTTTAGTCCGCATAAATTCAGAGGACTAAAGTCCTCACTACGAACCAATTTTACCTAACCCGAAAAATCTACTGTTCAACTTATTTCCGGTTGAAGAAACCCCGCCCATCGAGTTGCGGTGGATACTGGTTAAACGCTTGTAGAGTTTGTTATAATATCATGTCATCGCGCACAAACACAATCAAAAAGGTTCGTAGTGAGGACTTTAGTCCGCATAAA
>NZ_JAHRFA010000051.1:17203-30681 GCF_020883045.1 Microcoleus sp. CAWBG58
TTCAGAGGACTAAAGTCCTCACTACGAACCAATTTTACCTAACACGAAAAATCTACTATTCAACCTCAAAAAGGTTCGTAGTAGTAGGGTGCGTCAGATCGTAGGTTGATTTTTGATAAAATCATGCACTCTGACGCACCCTACGGCTTAGAAATAGATTTGTTGTAATTGGACACAAAATATGCTAGATTATTTTGACTTTATAATTATTAACTGTTACTTAAATAAACAGTTACTATCTCTTAACTTTCAGCTAGTAGTATCTGTCTTTGGGAGTGAAAACTGGCGCAAACTACGGGAATAAGTGTTATGGCAGCAAAGTTAGTGATTTCGGGCTACATGGCAAATCCAGCCGGTACAGATAGCCCCTATGAATATTTACAGGTAATTGCTACAGAGGCGATCGACTTTGCAGCGACTCCCTACACGGTGGTGTGGTCAAATAATGGAACTGCACTGGCCAACGGATGGGTTAGCGGGACTGCTTTAACCTACGGTTTCAGCATTAATTCAGGTACGATCGCTAAGGGGCAAGTTGCTTATATCGGCGGTTCTGGCAAATTAATTAATGGTGCCGCCACTACAGATATTTCGGCGGCAAATTGGCTGAAAACTATCAATACAAGCACAACTGCGGGTGACGGTTTTGGAGCTCTCAACACTGGCGGGGTACTCGGAAATGGAGGTGCTAATGCTGACGGGATTGCGATTTTTGATGTTCCGGTTGCCAGTATTACTAGCACAACTGTTCCCGTTGATGCTGTATTTTTTGGCACCGGTGTAGGGACGGCAAATCCGGCGACTGGCGGTTATGTATTGCCTACAAATGATATCTACAATAATGCCCAGGGAACTTTTGGGGATGGAACTAATACAACTCTTTTTCCCGATCCTGCTAGCGGCGCGTTTACTAAGTTAACTGGAACTTACAATGCGGTTACGGGTACTTGGACGACTCCGCGCACGGCTGCGACTGTAACTAATCCTACTGCACTTACAGATATTGCTGCGGCTGTGACGATCGCCTCTACAACTCCTTTACCCGATTTAACTATCGCCAGCAGCGCCCCTGCGACAGCGACGGTTAACACTCCCTTCAACTACACGCTGACTTTAACTAACAGCGGTACTGCTGCTGCTACAGGAGTTAGCGCTAAATTTACTTTACCTGCGGGCGTTACTTACAATTCGGCTAGCGGTACCGGTTTTACTGCGACTCAAGCAGCGGGAGTTGTTACTTTTACCGGCGGTGCGATCGCCGCTGGTGGCAATGTTCCCCTTACAATTAACGTTACTCCTACTGCTGCGGGTACTGTTAGCAGTACGATAGGTGCGGCAGTTGCAGATCCCGGAAGTGCGATCGCCGAAAGCAACGAAACCAACAATTCCTCGACTACCGCCGTCACTACAACTGTTACAGCGACTGCTAACACTCCACCGACGATCGCACCGAGTGCAGCTTCTACATTTTTAACTGTTCCTACTTTATCAGGTGTCATCAACGATCCGACGGATCCGGCTAAGAATTTTGGGGTTAACTTTACTTTAGCTGATGCGGAAACTGCGGTTGGAAATCTGACATTAACCGCAACCAGCAGCAATACTGCGGTGGTTCCCAACGCTAATTTAACTATCAGTGGAACTGGCGCAAGTCGCAATCTGAAAATTAATCCGGTGGGTGTCGGTTTTGCCGATCTAACTGTTACTGTAAGTGACGGCACAAGTACAACATCTACAGTTCTCAAATACGCCGCTTCTGCTGCTTCGGGGAATCCGACAACCAGCCGTTTTCTGACTGGAACTAGCGATGCGAGTACGGCGATCGCGATCGACTCCAATTATATGGTAGTCGCTGATGACGAAGACCAAACAATTCGTTTGTACGATCGCGCAAATTCCGGTTTACCAGTCAAAACCTTTAACTTTACCAACTCTCTCGGCTTGACGGATATCTCCGGCGGTATTCCCAGAGAAATTGATATCGAAGCTTCAACTCGCGCCGGGAATAAGATTTACTGGTTGGCTTCCCACAGCAACGCCAGCGGTGGCAATTTGCGCCCGAATCGCTATCGGTTGTTTGCGACGGATATTTCCGGTAGCGGTGCAACAACTAATCTGACTTTTGCTGGTAAATATGACAATCTCCGCAACGATTTGATCGCGTGGGGAAATACGAATGGTTTCAATTTTACTGCTAGCGCGGCTGCGGGTAAAATTCCAGAAGCTACTACTTTAGATGGTTTCAATATCGAAGGTTTGACCCTTGCGCCAAATGGTACCACTGCTTACGTGGCATTTCGCGCGCCGCAAGTTCCCACAAGCGATCGCACTAAAGCTTTGATCGCACCGATTACTAACTTCACCGAGTTAGTAACAGCAACAGCGACTAGCGCCATGATTGGTGCTCCGATTCAACTAGATTTGGGCGGGCGGGGGATTCGCAGTATCGATCGCAATGCTAACAACGAATACCTCATTGTCGCCGGCCCTGCCGACAGCGCTACGGGGACTGCACCGAAGGATTTCCGGTTGTACACTTGGACTGGAAATCCTGCTGATGCGCCGCAAGTGCGATCGGCAAATTTGACTGCTTTGAATGCAGGTGGCAGTTTTGAATCCATCGTCGAAGTGCCGAGTAACTTAACCAATAGCAGTCAGATTCAGCTATTAGTTGATAACGGCGATAATATTTGGTACGGCAACAACGTTATCTCGAAAGATTTGCCGCAAGACAACTTCCAAAAATTCCGCAGCGATATCGTAACTTTGGGCAGTTCTCCGGTTCGCATCCGCAACATTCAAGGCGCAAGTCATACTTCACCTTTAGCCACTCAAACTGTTAGCAATGTTCCCGGTGTAGTGACAGCGGTAATTAGCAGCGGTGGGGGTCGCGGCTTTTATATCCAAGACCCAACTCCCGATACCGGGCCGAATCCAAATTCGACATCAGAAGCAATTTTTGTATTCCTGGGAAGTTCGACAATACCGAATCCTACTGTCGGACAATCGGTGCAAGTAACTGGTCGAGTTGACGAATTCCGTCCTGCTAACAACGCCACCAATCTAACATTAACTCAAATTAACGCTACGGTTGCTGGATCTGCGGTAGGTGCGATCGCCTCTTTAGGAACAATTACTCCAACTGTCATCGGTACGGGCGGCCGGATTCAACCGACAACCTCCATTCAAAACGACTTCAGCGCCACTGCTGGAAATGTCGAAACTGGCGGCGATTTCGACCCGACAGCGGAAGGCATCGACTTCTATGAAAGCTTAGAATCAATGCTGGTGCAAGTCAACAATCCCGTAGTTGTCGGCCCCACAAATAACTTTGGCGAGTTCTACGTTTTGCCAGATAACGGTGCGAATGCTACGGGCAGAACAAGTCGCGGTGGGATTGCCGTTTCTGCAAATGATTTCAACCCAGAACGCATTCAAATTGACGACACTTTGCTGAATCCTCCCAGCAATGGCAGCCTGTCACCTGCTGTTAATGTGGGAGACAAATTAACCACATTTACAGGCGTTGTCGGTTACAGTTTCAGCAATTACGAGCTTTTAAATACCGCTCAAATTCCTCAAGCCAGCGTCACATCCGGCGGCTTAACGAAGGAAGTAACAAACTTAACTGGAAGTGCCAGCCAGCTAACAGTTGCTACTTTCAACGTCGAGAATTTAGACCCCAGCGATACAGCAAAATTCCCAGCCATCGCTAACCGTATTGTCACCAATCTGAAAAGTCCTGACATTATCAACGTCGAGGAAATTCAAGATAACAACGGCGCGACAAATGACGGCGTAGTCGCGGCGGATACAACTTACAACACCTTAATTGCCGCCATTAAAACAGCAGGCGGCCCGACTTATGAATTCCGGCAAATTAACCCGGTAAACAACCAAGACGGCGGCGAACCTGGTGGCAATATTCGAGTCGGATTTTTGTTCAATCCCAGCCGCGTTACATTTGTCGATCGCCCTGGCGGCACTTCCACAACCGCAACCACGGTTAACAACGTTAGCGGATCGCCCGTACTGTCAGCAAGTCCGGGCAGAATTGACCCGACTAACGCAGCATTTGATACCAGCCGCAAGCCGTTAGTCGGTGAATTTAAATTCAACGGCCAATCGGTGTTTGTAATTGCCAATCACTTCAACTCTAAAGGCGGCGATCAACCGCTTTTCGGCCCGAGTCAACCGCCTACTCTTACCAGCGAAACTCAACGACTGCAACAAGCACAAATTGTCAACAATTTTGTGGATAGTATTTTGGCAGTAGATGCCAACGCGAATGTGATTGTTGCCGGAGATTTGAACGATTTCCAATTTTCCGAACCGCTGAATGTTGTCCGGGGAATTCCAAAAGGTACTGGCACCGCTGTACTGCAAAACTTAATCGAAACTCTGCCGGAAAACGAGCGCTATACTTACAATTTCCAAGGCAACGCGCAGGTTCTCGACCACATTTTAGCTAGCAATAACTTAGCTAAAAACTTAGCCGGCTTTGATGTGGTTCACATCAACTCAGAATTTGCCGCCCAAGACAGCGATCACGATCCGAGTGTCGCCCGGTTTAATATTGCCTTGCCGAAACCGACTGTCACGATTACTGCAACAGACGCAGCCGCGGCAGAATCCGGCGCAAATCCTGGTATTTTCCGCATTGCGCGATCGGGCAGTACCACACTGCCGCTGACAGTGAATTATACAACTGCTAGCGGTACGGGGTTTGCATCCAGCAATGATTTCACTCCGAATTTAACGGGCAGCATTATCATTCCAGCCGGTCAATCTTTTGCCGATGTTACTATTACCCCAATTGACGACAGGATTGTGGAAGGTAGCGAAGCTGTGAAGCTGACTCTAGTCGGTAATGCTGCTTACAATTTGGGGGCTGCTGGTACTCAAACTGCGACAGTGGCGATCGCCGATAACGATGTATCAGCCCCGGGAACATTTAATTTCAGCAACGCCACTTACAGCGTTAATGAAAACGGCGCAACCCAAACAATTACGGTGAATCGTACAGGTGTCACCAATGTTTCCGCCTCTGTCAGTTAGGCCACTGCTAACGGTAGCGCCACCGCCGGAAGCGACTACACTGCCACATCAGGTACGTTAAACTTTCTGTCTGGTGAAACTAGCAAAACTTTCACTATTGCGATCGCCAATGACACCTTAGTCGAAGGTAATGAAACTGTCAATCTCAGCTTGACAAATGCCACAAATAATGCAAGTTTGGGCAATCAGAAAACGGCGATTTTGACGATCGTCGATACGACAGCAACTCCAACACCAACGCCCACACCAACGCCCACACCAACGCCCACACCAACGCCCACACCGGATCTAACCTGCATTGGCGATCGCATTGAACGACCAAACCTCGATCGACTAAATCCAGTCGATAATATCATCAACGGCAATTCCGGCATCCTCATTGGTACTGCCAAAAATGACGGTTATATTGGCAGTAACACTCCCAATATATTCGATGCCAAAGCAGGTAATGACAACCTGATTGGTGGGAATAGCGCAGACATTTTCAACGGCAACGAAGGTAACGATTTTATTGATGGCAAGGGCGGCAACGATATCCTGTTGGGAGGCAAAGGAAACGACATCATTATTGGCGGTTTTGGTAAAGATGTTATTTTCGGGAATCAAGGAAACGATTCACTTAACGGGCAAGAAGATGATGACTTAATCTTGGGCAATGAAGGTAACGATTTTATCGACGGCGGCAAAGGAAACGATACTTTGTTCGGCGGAAACGGTCAGGATTTAATCCTAGGCAGCGAAGGCAATGATACTCTCTTTGGAGAAGTTGGGGACGATACTTTGTCTGGCGATGCCGGAAATGACCTAGTTTATGGGGGTCAAGGCAATGATTTAATTGACGGCGGTAAGGGCAATGATTCGATTTATGGAGACAAAGGTAACGATACGCTTCTCGGCTGCGAAGGCAACGATATTTTGTTTGGAGGTTTAGGCAACGACAGCTTGATTGGCGGTTTGGGCAATGACATATTTGTCGTCGGAAACAATCTCGGACTCGATATTATTTCCGATTTTGTGAAAGGCGAAGATGTGTTAGGATTGTCTGGTGGCTTGACTTTCAACCAACTGAAAATCAGTCAGAGTAATAGCAATACTTTGATTGAGGTGAATGGAATTGCGATCGTCTCTTTGATCGGAGTCAATGCTTCACAAATCGGAGTTAACGATTTCCGAACAGTTTAAAACGCTTGTAGAGTTTGTTGTAATATCATTTCATCTCGCACAAACACAATCAAAAACGTTCGTAGTGAGGACTTTAGTCCTCTGACGGATGCGGACTAAAGTCCTCACTACGAACCAATTTTACATGACAGTAAAAATCTACTATTCTACCTCCGAAGCCCGCAGTTGTCCGCAGGCGGCATCTGCTTCTAAGCCGCGAGAATACCGCACGCTAACTGCAATTTTCTTCTCCTTCAAAACCGCCACAAATTGGTTAATTCGATTGGGAGTTGGCCGCTGATATTCAGCTTCCTGAATCGGATTGTAAGGAATCAAATTGACGTGACACTGAAAACCGCGCAACTGACTTGCTAACTCGGCGGCGTGTTCTGGTAAGTCATTTACATTAGCTAAGAGTACATATTCAAAGCTTAACCTGCGGCCGGTCGATCGCACGTATTCGCGGCATTCTGCCATTAACTCACCCAAAGGATAAGGATGGGCGCTGGGAATCAACTCTTCGCGCAGTCTTTGATTGGAGGCGTGGAGGCTGACAGCAAGGGTAACTTGCAGTTGATGTTCGGCTAGTTTGTTGATGCGGTTGCGAATTCCGACTGTGGAAATGGTGATGTTTCGCTGTCCAATTCCTACGTCTTGATTCAAACACTTGACAGCAGCTACGACATTATCGATATTCAACAGGGGTTCGCCCATCCCCATAAATACGATGTGGCTGACTCGGCGGCCGAAATCTTGCTGTACTGTCAAGACTTGATCGACGATTTCGTGTTTTTCTAAGTTGCGCTTGAAACCGCCTTTTCCCGTAGCGCAAAAGTCGCAGCCCATCGCACAGCCAACTTGGGCTGAGACGCACACTGTCAGCCGTTTTTCGGTGGGAATGCCGACGGTTTCAATGATTTGACCGTCTGCCAATTTTAAGAGATACTTGACGGTGGAGTCTGGTGCGACCGATCGCAAATGAATAGTCGATCGCCCGATCGGAATTTTAGCAACAGTCTCGCGCCATTGTTTAGAGAATACCGAAATTTCAGAGAGCGATCGGGCGCCTCTCTCATAAATCCACTGATACAACTGCTTCCCGCGATAAGCAGGTTGCCCATTTTGCTGTACCCACTCCGTTAACTCAGCCAAATTCGCGCCCAACAACGGCGGAATTTTACCAGACTCAACAGCCAAAGCATCAGTCTTGCGAGACTGATTCGCATCCCTGGAATTACCAGAAGAGTACACCTGAGAAACGGAAGTAGGAGACATAGGTCATCAGAAAATTTAAAACCACCCTCTATATTAAAACTTCTCGACCAAAACTGCCGACAATCCTCCAGAAGGCGAAGTCTCGATCCCCCTAAATCCCCCTTAAGAAGGGGGACGAAAGAGAATAATCCGGTTCCCCCCTTGTTAAGGGGGGTTAGGGGGGATCTTATTGTGGACTCACAAAGAAAACTCCTGATACAAATACCCGCAACAAAGTTAATTTCGGCGAAATTCCCCAAATATTGCGTGTAAATGACCGCAGTCACCTAAAATAAACTCTGTAGTTTGTGAAAGGGTATGCAAATTTGACAGCTTTCCACCACAATTAATGCAATTTTCATGGTGCTAAATATTCTTGCGCTGCCCTTAGGCTTTCAATTTACATCCCCGGGCCCAATTATCTTTCAACTCGGCCCCTTAGCCGTTCGTTGGTACGGGCTGTTGATAGCTTCTGCCGTCTTGATTGGGGTCACTCTGTCCCAATATTTGGCAGAAAAACGCCGCGTTAACCCGGAATTGCTGGGCGATTTAGCAATTTGGCTGGTTCTGGGCGCTATTCCCTGTGCTCGAATTTACTACGTGGCTTTTGAGTGGCAGCAATACGCCCAGAGGCCTGAAGATATTCTGGCAATTTGGAAAGGTGGAATTGCTATTCACGGCGCAATTTTGGGAGGCACGATCGCAGCTTTAATTTTTGCGAAAATCCAGCGAGTTTCTTTTTGGCAATTGGCAGATTTGATCGCACCTTCGGCAATTCTCGGTCAGGCGATCGGACGTTGGGGAAATTTCTTTAACTCGGAAGCTTTTGGAAGTCCTACGGATTTGCCCTGGAAACTCTATATTCCGGCGAATAGTCGCCCGATCGCCTATGCTAATTTTGAATACTTCCATCCCACATTTCTCTACGAATCTCTGTGGAATTTGACAGTATTTGGGTTGCTGCTGACTTTGTTTTTCCGCGACTTGCAGGGCAAAATTAGATTGAAAACTGGTGCTTTGTTTTTGGTTTATATCGCTGCTTACAGTTGCGGTAGAGTCTGGATTGAAGGGTTGCGAACTGATAGTTTGATGTTCGGGGCGCTGCGGACGGCGCAGATGGTAAGCTTGACTGGGATTGTTTTAGGTTTGGGCGGGTTGGCTTGGCTTTATTTGCTCGATCGACCTTTGCCAGATGTTGTATCAGCCACGGGCGATCGCACAAAGGTCGATCCCAAATCCCCAGAAGATCAATAAAAAACCCCAGAGACGTTAGTCTCTAGGGTTCAAAACCAGGGTGCATCTACCATCCCTTACTTCCAACCCAAATAGGTGCATCCGGAAACGTCGGTAAATTTAGTAAATTTTTTATCCGCAATGAGTTTGACAGAGATTCAATCCCTAATTCCAGGCGTATACATTGTAGGTGCAGGCCCGGGAGATCCGGATTTGTTGACTGTTAAGGCTCAAAAACTACTGGCCCAGGCCGATGTCATATTATTTGCCGATTCCCTTGTCCCAGAGCAAATTTTAGAGGGGGTGCGCGCGGATGCTGAAGTTATCCAAACGGCAGATAAGACTCTCGAAGAGATTGTACCTTTGATGGTCGATCGAGTGCGAGCAGGCAAAAGCGTCGTCCGACTGCATTCGGGGGATCCCTGTCTCTACGGTGCAGTCGGCGAACAAATGCACGCTTTAGCGGAAGCGGGAATTGCTTTTGAGGTAATTCCGGGAATTAGTGCTTTCCAACTTGCGGCGGCTAAACTTAAAATTGAGTTGACAGTTCCCGGAGTTGTGCAGACAATTATTTTGACCAGAATTAGCGGTCGCACTGAAGTACCAGAACGTGAAGAATTAGCTAGTTTAGCGGCCCATCAAGCGAGTTTGTGTCTGTATTTGAGCGCGCGACACGTCGAACAAGCTCAAGCTAAGTTGATGGAACATTACCCTTCTGATTTGCCTGTGGCGATTTGTTATCGCTTGGGCTGGCCCGATGAGAAAATTGTGCTGGTTCCCCTTGACAAAATGGCGATCGCCACTCGCGAACACAATTTAATCAGAACGACGATGTATGTGATTAGTCCGGCTTTGGGTAAAGAGGCCCAAGGGCGATCGCGCTTGTACCATCCAGAGCACGATCGGCTGTTTCGTCAGTTGACAGTTGACAGTTGACAGTTGTCAGTTGGCAATTGGTAGGGGCGGTGCCCCCGTGCCCGCCCTCTTCGTTGACATTTGACAGTTGACAGTCATTGGAAGAAATTATCAATTATCAATTATCAATTATCAATTATCAATGCCCGATGCCCAATGCCCCCATTCCCCATTCCCCATTATCTATGAAAGATTTAACTCGCAGACAATTTATCACTGTCACCGCATTAACCGCCGGATTTGCCTTAGCAGTTCATCCTATTTCTTTGGCAACTATTACCACAGATACAACGAATTTAGTTGCAGGTGAAGTCAAAATTCCCGTGAAAGATGGGCAGATTCCAGGATACAGAGCAATGCCAGCTAGCGGTAGCAATTTTCCAGTAATTTTAGTAATTCAAGAAGTCTTTGGAGTGCACGCCCACATTCAAGATATTTGCCGCCGTTTAGCTAAATTAGGTTATTTGGCGATCGCCCCAGAGATGTTTGCCCGTCAAGGTGATGTTTCTAAAATCACCGACATTCAAGAAATTGTCAGTAAAGTTGTCTCGAAAGTTCCCGACGCTCAAGTCATGTCCGATTTAGATGCTACCGTCGATTGGGCGCAAAAGTCAGCCAAGGGCAATATTGATAAGTTAGGGATTACCGGATTTTGCTGGGGTGGCAGAATTGTTTGGCTGTACGCAGCCCACAACCCGAAAGTCAAAGCTGGTGTGGCTTGGTACGGGCGTTTGGCGAGCGCTTCTGGGCCTTTAACTCCCAAACAGCCGATCGACCTTGCCGCAACTTTAAAAGTGCCAGTATTGGGGCTTTACGGCGGCAAAGACGAGTTAATTCCCAACGATACAGTCGAGAAAATGCAGCAACTTCTCAAAACTGGCAGCAGCGGTTCCGAAATTGTGCTTTATCCAGATACACCCCACGGTTTTAACGCCGACTATCGCCCCACTTACCGGGAAAAAGAAGCCAATGATGCTTGGAAAAAGCTGCAAGATTGGTTTAAAAAGCATGGAGTTGTTTGAGAGTTTTGACCAAGGGAGTCAGCCAGTTGACAGTTAAAAATATCGTCACTGGTAACTCGACCCAAAATCAAGCAATTTCTTGTTGCAATCCCTCACTCGATTTAGATTTCATGCTGAATAGAACAACACCAACTACTAGAATTAAAACAACAATTGTTCTCCAGTGAATCAAAAAAGGCAAACCCGCTGCTAAAAATATCCGTCTCGGAAAAAAGAGCAGAAAAACTAAAGCAATACTGCTGAGCAAAGCTTTGCGGTTATTGCTGCAATACAGCCACAGCGAAGTCAGAATCGGGAACAAACCTACATAATCGTAAACGTGAGTATATCCCAGAAAGGTGAAGGATATACCCATCAGCAAAGCCAACACATCTTCGCGATTAATTCTATTGCGAAACACCCACAGCACAACCGCTAAAATTACTGCCACAATCTTGATAGCTGGTATTTTGAAGCCTAAAGAAGCGAAAAGACTTTCCATACCAACTTTATCTTGAAACCCCGGTTGATTGAAAGGCAAAGAACTATAGCTGTCTTGAATTCCTTGATGCCACGCTGCCAGCATCCCAACTGGCCCGCCATACAGCACCAACGGGTAAGCGCTCATAATTATAACCGTTGCCAAGGCTACAGCTAATATTTTCCAGTTCCGTTCTAGCAAAAACCAAATACCCAGCAATAAGCATAGTTGCGGTTTAAAACTGGCTATACCCAAACAGACTCCTGCCAATACAAATTTTTGCCGTTGGCTGAAAAACCAAGCAGCCATTGTCCCGGCAAAAGCCATCAAAGAAGTTTGACCCATCCACACAACGTGGGCAGTGAATGGGTTGCCAACAATCATCGCAGTCATCACCAAACTGCCGAGTTGATTTTGACTGTTATTTTGATGTTGGTTGATGGTGCGAACTGTCATCGCAATAATAGCTGCGATTGAAAGCAAGTTGAGTAATAGCCAAACAAACTTGGCAATAGGGTAATCGAAAAGACCGACAAACATACAAAACACGGCTGATTGAGGAGGATAAAAGAAAGCCGCATCTTTTAGGTTGTCAATTTCTTTTATTGTCGCTACACTTTGAGTCAGCATACCGTGGTTGTAAGCATTTAAACCTTTCAGCCAAGCACGTCCGGCAGCGTAAAGGACACCACCGTCAGCATTTAGCTGGCCGTCTCTGCCAATCCCTATTATGCCGAAACAAATTAGAGATAATATACTGACTGCTACAAGACCTAAACCAAAGTTCCGTTTAAACGATTCTGTCATCGAATTATCTCCGGTTTTGTTAAGTAATTGAGTGACTGCGTTTAGATTCTAAGATTAATAGCTAAAGTCTTAACATAGTATATAGTTGGTTGTCAAAACATCGGAAAAACTCAATTTAAGTTAATAAAAATAAATATTGTGGCAAGCATAAAATTTGGTTGTGAAAAAACTAATATTGGCAATCTCAACATTCTCGGTGTGGCGCATCGCCCTTAAGACAGTTGGGTTTGTGGACGGGACATTGGTAAACTGGGCGGTGTAGAATTATCGATCGACAGGTAAGCCCGTGCTAGACGAACAAGCTAAAAAGACCCTCCTCCGCAAAATCCCTCACGGATTGTACATTTGCGGTGTCAAAGACGGGGAAGAAGTCAACGGTTTCACCGCTAGCTGGGTGATGCAATCTTCCTTTACCCCTCCCTTAGTCGTCAACTGCGTCAAGCAAGATTCCAAATCCCACGCCATGATCAAAGCCAGCGGTGTGTTTGCTTTGAGTTTCCTGGAAGCTGGACAAAAAGAGTTAGCCCAGAAATTCTTCAAGCAGCAGCGCCGCGTTGGCAATAAATTTGAGGATGTAGAATTTTATCTAGGCGCCGAAACAGGTTGTCCGATTATTTCGGATACTCTGGGTTACATTGAGTGCAATGTTGTTGGTGCTGTGGAACACGGAGATCACACGGTTTATGTCGGTGAAGTTATCGGCGCCGGTGTTCATCGCGAGGGCGATCCGTTGCTATTAGAAACCACAGGCTGGAATTACGGCGGCTAAAGAGTTGGCAGTTGGCAGTTGGCAATAGTCAGTTGTCAGTTGTCAGTTGATCTGTGGTAGGGGCGGTGCCCCCGTGCCCGCCCTCTTAGTTGTCAGTTGAGAGTGGTTAATTGTTAGGCGATTGACAATAGATAAAAAATCGCCGACAATTTTGTCAGAATTTTCTAATGTTAAAATTGGCACGTGGACGAAAATACATTTAGCGGGAAGTTGAGCATTGCGAATATGTTTTAAAACTGCGTAATAGAGAGCTTCACAAACATATTTTCCGGCTTCGTGACTGATTTCGGTGGTGCATAAATCAGCGACTAGCGGTTCGAGATTGACTTTTGTTTTCAGAATGTCTGTATCGCAGCAAGCGCAGGATTCTACGGTTAATTTTTGCCGGCTTTCGGCCATGCCGCAGCAGATAATAATATCGGGTTGGATTTGGTTGATTTGGGCGATCGCCAAATTCGGCGCTTCCTGAAAATCTACGGGCAGTTTTCTCAAATAAGTTAGCGAATCAGGCAAAGATTGAATTCGAGAAATTTTGGCTAATAAATCGTCGGAAGAGTTCGACTTCTGATGGGAAAGCCAAGTATTAAATGAGGTCAGCAGGATTTTGTTAGTCATATAATGTCCTCTGTATTAAGTGCGATCGAATAGGTTGGTAGTTAGGTTCGTAGTTAGGTTCCTAGTTAGGTTCGTAGTGAGGACTTTAGTCCTCTGAATTTCTGCGGACTGAAGTCCGCACTACGAACCTTTGTTCCTAGTTAGGTTCGTAGTGAGGACTTTAGTCCTCTGAATTTCTGCGGAC
>NZ_JAHRFA010000051.1:30781-50285 GCF_020883045.1 Microcoleus sp. CAWBG58
GACTTTAGTCCTCTGAATTTCTGCGGACTGAAGTCCGCACTACGAACCTTTGTTCCTAGTTAGGTTCGTAGTGAGGACTTTAGTCCTCTGAATTTCTGCGGACTGAAGTCCGCACTACGAACCTTTGAAGTCCTGGCTACGAACCTTTGTTGTTGGTAATTTTGTGCAATAATAGTTCTATTAATAATATAAGGCAAGTAAGTCAATGTCTGTCATTGCAGTAGTAGACTATGACATGGGCAATCTGCACTCGGTCTGTAAAGGCTTGGAAAATGTGGGTGCAGTGCCAACAATTACCGATTCTCCGGCTATCATCGATCAGGCTGATGCGGTGGTTTTGCCGGGTGTGGGTTCCTTCGATCCGGCGATGCAGCATTTACGATCGCGCAATTTGATAGAACCGATAAAAAGTGCGATCGCCTCTGGAAAACCTTTTTTAGGCATTTGTTTGGGTTTGCAAATGCTGTTTGACAGTTCCGAAGAAGGTACGGAACCAGGTATGGGAATTATTGCCGGAAAAGTGCGCCGATTTCGATCGGAACCTGGGTTGACCATTCCGCACATGGGATGGAATCAATTAGAATACACTCAGCCGAATTTGCCATTGTGGCAAAATCTCTCACCTCAACCTTGGGTTTATTTAGTGCATTCTTATTATGTCGATCCGGTTGATTCAACAGTAAAAGCTGCGGTGGTGACGCATGGAAGCCAAACTGTGACGGCGGCTGTAGCTAAAGACAATTTGATGGCCGTACAGTTTCACCCGGAAAAATCTTCGACTACGGGATTGCAAATGCTGTCAAATTTTGTCAGTCTGGTGAGGACAAAAGTTGCTGCTTAGGTAATAGATATCTCGCAAAATGTCTATTAAATCCAGGTACGTAGTTGCGCTTCAGCGCTCTTTTGGGGATATCGGAAAGAGCGCTAAACCCCAAATTACGGACTTCTTAACACAGTCAAAAATATGTTGACTATCAAACGTCGGAAAGAGCGCTTAAGCGCAACTACATACCTCAATTAATTTTAAAACCTGCGGAAAGAGCGCTTAAGCGCAACTACATACCTCAATTAATTTTAAAACCTGCGGAAAGAGCGCTTAAGCGCAACTACGTACCTGCTTTTTTTGCAAACGGTGTATAGCAATCCTTATCGTACCAGCTAATACCTATCGCTCGATCGCATATTTCCTCACCACCGGCTGTAACGTGAAAGCGACATTACCGCTGACTGTGATTTTCTCAATTAGCGATCGCCATCCCAGAGATTCCAGCGCTTCCATCAAATTCGATGTTTTAACCGGTTCAGCAAGTCCGCCGCGCAATTGAGCTAGATCCATTGGTGTTCCCGCAGCAGCCAACTGCTTGATTACATCTTTTTCTAACACCGAAAGTCGCTGAAATTGCTGGGATAAAATATGGTTGATTTGACCTAAAAATACCGTGTTTTCTCTGATAAACTCTGAAGTTTTACCGTTAAATAACTCTAAAATCATTGCTGAAACAATTCTCAGGGCTAAAGGATGAGCGGCATAACAGTCAATCAATTCGTCCCATTGTTTTTCTTTAATTAAGCCTCTTTCTGTCAGGATTTCCCGCGCTGCCATATTGTCTAAACCTGTGAGTTTATAAGATCGAACGGGACGAGTTTGACCTTCCAACATAGCTATGTCTCTGGATTTTTCGGAACTGGTAAGCAATAAACAGCTTTGATGGTTGGATTCTCCTATTTGTCTGAATAGTCTTTCGTAATCTTCGTAGCCCGATCGATATTTGCCAGCCAAACCGCCCGTATCTAAGATCGTTTCCACGCCGTCAAGCACAATCAAACAGCGGTGCGCTTGCAAATGCTCAATCAGAACGGAAATCCCGTCGCCGAGGTTTTCCGGCAGTTTTTTGCCCTGATAGTCGCAGATAAATTGAATTAAGCCAGCCGCCAAATCTTGACAACTCGGCTGATTCGACAAACTCCGCCAGATGACAAAATCAAACTCGTGCTGAATTTGCTTGGCTAATTGCGCGCAAAGTGCAGTTTTACCAATTCCGCCCATCCCGAAAATCGCAACTAACCGACAGCGATCGCCCGAAATCCAGTTTTTCAAGAAACCCAATTCTTCGCGGCGGCCGCAAAAACCCGAAATATCCGGCAATTCGCTGCAATTTTGCCGGGTTTGAGGAGTGGGCGCGGGCGCGAGATTGCCGGAAATATCCCCCGAAGTGCGATCGTCATCTTTGAGCTCCAGTCCAAAAGCTGCAAACAAACTCTCAATTTTGGCTTTGTCAGCAGGTGCTCGCCGGTTCAATATATTAGACACCGTATCCGTCGAGACGAAAGACGGAGAATTCCGATTCTTTCCAGGATCGGTTTGTTCAGAGATTTTCTGCAAGCTGTGGCCATCGGGAAATTTGAGGTAAATAGCCTCCCAGATTTTCTTCCATCCTTTGTCTGTAAGTATTCTGCCGCGATCGCGCCTTGCTTTGGGTACATTCATTTGGATTTTAGATTTTAGATTTTAGATTTTAGATTTTAAATCGGGATCTCTGTGAGCACGCGCACTCCGCTTGAGACGGCGGTTGGCGACGAAACACCTGGCGAGATATCGGGTGTACGCCGGAATTAATCGGAATTTGCGATCGACTCAGGAGAAGCCGGAGTTAACAAACTGCGCTCCTTAAATTTTATAACGCCTGAAACCCTTTCCGAGCAAAGGCTTGACAAAAATATTTCGACCCATCCTTAACTCCCTGTTTAAGTCCCGGATCTTCGCTTTTGGTTTTTTTGCGATTCTGCGAAAGTATCAACAGTTAAGCAAACAACCGCAAACAAACAAGAAATCAACCATGAAATTATTTACTTCCTCCTCCAAAATCTCCCTAGCTTTGTTAACTGCTTTCGCCGCCGCCAGCACAGTCGTAACTGCGAGTTTATCCAACATCAAACCAGCCGCAGCATCATCATTTTGCCAGTGCGTACATTACACAAACAATCGCTTTCAACTGCGTCCTCCCTATGTTTGGAGTGCCAAAGATTACGGTTCTGTGTTGCAACGCAACGGCTTCCGTCAAGTTGGGCCAGGGCCCGGTGCAGTCGTTGTTATGCAGTCTTCATTCCCCGGTGCCGATCGCACTCACGGACACATTGGAGTAGTTGAAAGAGTTAACGGTAACGGGACGATCGCAGTTCGAGGTAGCAACCAAGGAAATCGCGGTTTGTTCGGGGAATTCAACTGTGGCAATGTCAACGTTACCCAGTTTGGAACTTCTGTTAACGGCCGCCGCGATGTCTCGTTTTGGGTGCGATGAAATAAATCCTAAGTTTCGGTATTTATCGAGATTCTTAACTCCTTGCTTAACTCCCGATTCTTCCGCAGACATGACTTTTTAATTGTGGGAAAGTATCAACAGTTAAGCAAGCAACCACAAACAACTACAAACAAAAAAACAGAAATCAACCATGAAATTATTTACTTCTTCCTCCAAAATCTCCCTAGCTTTGTTCACTGCTTTTACCGCCGCCAGCACAGTCGCAACTGCGAGTTTCTCCAACATCAAGCCAGCCGCAGCATCATCATTTTGTCAGTGCGTACATTATGCAAACAATCGCTTTCAACTGCGTCCTCCCTATGTTTGGAGTGCCAAAGATTACGGCTCTGTTTTACAACGCAACGGCTTCACTCAAGTTGGCCCTCAATCCGGTGCTGTAGTAGTTATGCAGCCTTCTTTCCCCGGAGCAGATAGAACCGTTCACGGACACATTGGAGTAGTAGAAAGAGTTAACGGCGACGGCACGATCGCCGTTCGAGGTACCAACCAAGGAACTCGCGGCTTGTTCGGGGAATTTAATTGCAACAATGTCAACGTTACTAACTTTGGAACCTCTGTTAACGACCGCCGGGATGTCTCGTTTTGGGTGCGCTCAAACAACTCGAATCCAGGACAGCAGCAGCCTGTTCAGCAGCCTGTTCAGCAGCCGCAAACCGGATTCCGCCAAGCAAATTTCCCAGCTTGGGTAATGTCTTCTAACGGTATTACTTTGCGGAACAGTCCGAGGCTGGGCGATCGCAGCAATCAAATGGTACGTTTTCGCCAAAATCTCAATTTTGACGGCTGGACTTACGGCGAAGTTGTCAACGATTTGCAGTTGGGAACTCCTGATGCTCGCTGGTACAAAATTGCTGGTACAAATTTCTGGGTTCCCAGTGCTTATGTTAACGGCAACGCACCCAATTCTCGCCCCATGCCTTAGTTCTCGGCTGCATCTATCTATTCACCAACACTTTAACTTTTAGATTTTAGTTGAATACCCATACTTATCTGTGAATTCAACTAAAATCTAAAATCCAAAATCTAAAATCACTTGACAAGGAAGACAAACCATGATTGCTCAACACCAACTGCAAAAAGGATTCGGAAAACTAGCTATTGTCGGAACGCTGTCTGTAATGGCGATCGCATCAAGCGCCGAAATGAGTTTAGCAATTCCCCTGAGACCAATTCTCCGTCGCGCTGTTGAAGGCATCTTGGGAATTCCATCTAATCCTCAAAATCTCCCAGAAAATCAACAGCAATTTCCCCAAGGAACTGCTGGTGCTCCTGAAACTTTTCCGGGAAATGCTGCACCTCAATATCCCGGACAACCGAATCAACAGCCAATTTATCAACAACCAACATATCCACCTGCACCTGGATATCCGCAACCAGGTTATCCGGTTTATCCACAACCTTATCCTGCTCCTGTACCGGCATCTCCTCCGGCGCGGCAAACCCAACCGGTGATTATCAACAACTTTTGATAGTTGTTATTCCCTAGGGCAATCGTCGGTGGTTGCCCAAACTTCAGAATTAATTACCAATTACTAATTACTAATTACTAATTACTAATTATAAATTTATGAATACTCCTCCTGTTTCGTTTCCTGTTAAAGTGGTGTTAGTATCACTGGTAGTCAGCAATGCTGTATTGTGTGTCAAACAAGCCCAGGCACCAGTTCCTGAATCTAATCAAGCAGAAAATACTGTCAAATCTGGGTTTTAAATGATACAATTTTCCCAAAAAGTTGACCTGTGACAGTAGTAGGGGCGGTGGATGGTGCGTGCCCGCCCTCTTAGGAGCGCAAATTAAATAATTTACACTCTTGAAAGTGGGATGGGCCCAAAGAACCCGTCCAGAAATAACGGGCTCTTTGGCCCCATCCCACAAAAAATATCAAATTGTAAGTTATTTAATTCTCATTCCTAATATCGTTTCCGGTTGTATTGGTATTGTTTAAACAGTTAAATGTTAACAGTCAAGGCTATAGCAATCCTCAATCATTTTCATAGTTATTATAGGAGTTGTTTAAAATCCCGGTTGCCCCGATAGATAGGGGGTAGGCACGGGGACACTACCCCTACAAATCTTCATGAATCATTTAGGATTGCTATATAAGATTGTCCATTGAATGCGAGAGATTTTTAATGGCGACGCACCCTACAAATACTTTTACATCCGTTACATCCGTTACAGAATCCGTTGCCGAACTTCCTTCTTCCTTCTTCTTATGAGTATCAGAATCTACGGAAACCGTCAAATCAAAACTCTGCCGGGACTTGCAACTCGCCCGACACTTGCGCGAGTTAGAGAGGCTTTATTTAATATTTGGCAGGGGTCGATCGCAGATTGCAAATGGCTTGACATCTGTACCGGTAGCGGCTCGATGGGAGCAGAAGCTTTGTGTCGGGGGGCTTCCAGTGTCACCGGCATCGAACAGTCGGCGAAGGCTTGTGCAATTATCCGCGAAAACTGGGAGAAAATAGCAGACGAGTCTCAAGTATTCCAGATATTGCGGGGAAATGCGATCGCCAAATTGGCCTCATTATCGCCACAGCAGTTCGATCGCATTTATTTCGATCCGCCCTACGCCAGCGACTTGTACGAACCTGTGTTGAACGCGATCGCCAGCCAAGAAATGCTAGCACCTGATGGCGAAATCGCGATCGAACACAGCCCGGAGCGATCGACCCAACCGATTCCCGGCCTAGAAATTTGCCGACAAAAAGTATACGGGAATACAGCATTAACTTTTTATACTCGCGGTTGCTGACATACTCAAAGGCGATCGGGATCGTCTCAAATCCGTGTGGAAGCGTCCCCAAGGGCGATCGCTACGATCCTGTTGGCACGCTCCATCAAAGTTTGTCCTTGAGATAACATACAAATTTTTCTGAAGAAGTTAAACTTGCTCCGTAGCTTGTCAAAGCAAGTTTTCTGAGAAATCCTCGAAATAAATTAACTTTACGCTGAAAAAAAGATCTTTCAGTTGTAACATGAACTGCAAAGTGTGAGTGTGAATATTCCTAAAGGAGTGAATATGGTTCAGACACCTTCGCGCCATCGCGGCAGCGAGTTTTCGGCTACTAACTCGGTACAACCAGTCAAACGCGATACGATTTTGCTGGGAAATACCCTCTCCCTGCCCAATACAAAACTTTTCGGCACAGACGGAATTCGCGGGAAAGTTGGAGAATTGCTGACTGCACCCCTAGCGCTGCAAGTTGGATTCTGGGCTGGGCAAGTTTTACGCCAAAATGCCCCCAACCAGGGCCCTGTGATTTTGGGACAAGACAGCAGAAATTCCAGCGATATGCTGGCAATGGCACTGTCGGCTGGTTTGACAGCCGCCGGTTTGGAAGTGTGGAATTTGGGATTGTGCCCCACTCCCTGCGTTGCTTATCTGGCAAGCATTTCGCAGTCTGTGGGCGGAGTAATGATTTCGGCTAGCCACAATCCCCCAGAAGATAACGGGATTAAGTTTTTCGGCCCCAACGGGTCAAAGCTGTCTCAGCATTTACAGGAACAAATCGAAGCGGGAATCCGAGGGGCTAAGGTTCCGATTGCTAGCTTGGCTTTGGGGCATCACTACCACCGCCCAGAGTTGATTAAAGATTATGCTACTTCTCTCTCTAATTCGCTGCAACAGATGAATTTGCGGGGAATGCGGGTGGTTTTGGATTTGGCTTGGGGGGCTGCTGCTGGTTTGGCGCCGGCGGTGTTTGAGCAAATGGGGGCGGATGCGATCTGTTTGCACAATTCTCCAGATGGATCTCGCATTAATGTTAACTGCGGTTCGACTCATCTCGAAAGTTTGCAAGCGGCGGTTTTGGAACACAATGCCGATTTGGGATTTGCTTTTGATGGCGATGCCGATCGAGTTTTGGGTGTTGACAACAAAGGTCGATCGATTGACGGCGATTACATTCTTTATCTGTGGGGCCAGCAATTGCGCGCCTCCGAACAGTTACCGGATAATTTAATTATTTCTACTGTAATGGCTAACCTCGGCTTCGAGCGAGCTTGGGAAGAATTGGGGGGCAAACTAACTAGAACCAACGTCGGAGATCAGCACGTTCACGCTGAAATGCAGCGCACTGGTGCGATGTTGGGCGGCGAACAGTCGGGGCACATTCTTTGTCCGCATTTCGGTATTAGTGGCGATGGTTTGTTGACAGCTTTGCATATAGCTTCGCTGGTGCGAGAGTCTGGGGAATCTTTGTCACAATTGGTAAGTGACAGTTTCCAAACATATCCGCAGTTGTTGGTCAATGTGCGGGTGGACGATCGCGAAAAACGCCTAAAATGGCACGAGTGCGAACCCATGCAAAAGGCGATCGATCGCGCTAAAACTGCAATGGGAGAACAGGGACGGATTTTGGTTCGCGCTTCTGGCACTGAACCCCTAATCAGAGTTATGGTAGAAGCTGCCAGCGCCGACTTAGCTAATTTCTGGACTGAAAATTTAGTCTTAGCCGTTCAGCAACACATCGCTATCTGAAGAAGGAAGAAGGAAGAAGGAAGTGTTATCTGAAATCCTTTGATATCTCGTCGTCGATCGGACTCTTGCCAGATCCCGTCCTAAGGGAGGTTTGATTGTCATTACAAATTAGGTACGTTGTTGGGCTTTAGCCCTCTTTGGATATACGCCTAAAGAGGGCTAAAGCCCAACAACGTACCTACGGAGTGTGAGGGGGGATTTAGGCAAGAGGCATCGACATTAGGTTAATGCTATGTTTGAGATTGAGTTCACACCAATGGCAAGAATCATCTAGTAACATATAGGGAATATTGAAATTACTTCCTCATTCTTATTGCCTCTATAATAGAGCGCTAAATCGTTCTTTCTTCAATTCCCCATTTCTGATTTTATGAACAGCAAATCAATTAAAAATGGGCGGTTACACCGAACTTGGTTAAAAAATTTAATTATCGTCATATTAATAACGGGGATATTTTTTAGATTTACAAACCTCGATCGCAAAGTCTACTCCTTCGACGAATCTATCACCTCGCTGCGAATTTCTGGCTACACCTGGACGGAAATGGTACAGCAAGATTTTCAAGGAAAAACAATTAGCGTTCAAGATTTGCAGCGGAAATACCAGCAGATAAATCCCGAAAAAAGTTGGTTGGATACAGTTAAAGGTTTAGCTACAGAAGAACCTCAACTACCGCCGCTATATTTTATTTTAGCCCGATTTTGGGTGCAGTGGTTCGGCCCGGAAGTGGCAACTGTCAGAAGTCTTTCAGCTTGGATGAGTTTGTTGATTTTTCCCAGCGTTTATTGGCTGTGCTGGGAATTATTTCGCTCTAGGCCTGCGGGATGGATGGCTGTGACGATCGTGGCTGTGTCGCCTTTTCACGTCTTGTACGCGCAAGAGGCAAGGCCGTATATGATGTTTGCTGTCCTCGTCTTGCTGTCGAATGCCATTCTGCTGCGGGCGATCGCCCTACAAAAATCTACCGCCACATTTAAATCTACATTTAAATATACATCTAAATCTACATCTAAATTGAGCCAAGCCGTTTGGTTGATTTATGCGATCGCCCTGACTGTAGGACTCTATTCTAGTTTATTATTTTTTTTAGTAATATTAGCCCACGGTATCTACGTAATTATAACTGAAAATTTGCGGTTTCGCCAAACATTAATTGCTTATTTACTAGCTTCAGCGACAGCAACACTCATTTTCGCCCCTTGGATTTTCGTATTAGTTAATAACTCGCCCAGAATCGCTGCAACAGTAGGTTTGCCCCATCTTTCTCTTTCGCCCCTATCTTCACTTAAACCTTTATTTATTATTACCTGTAGAATTTTTATTGACACCCATTGGGCAGGTGGAATCATCAAATTAGGTTCTGGCAATACTACTACTGATTCAATCAGACTGATTGTAGCAGTTCTATTAATATTAGCGATCGCACATTCAATCTATTTGCTTTGCTACTCAACTCCCAAACGAGTTTGGCTGTTGGTATTGACAGCGATCGGAATTACAGCGATAGTATTGATAGCAGTAGGAGGCGTTGCCGATCGCTATCTAGTTCCCTATATTTTAGGAATCCAGCTAGCTGTTGCCTACCTCTTTACCGCTAAAATTGCCACCGCCAACAATCCACGACAAAAACTATGGCAGCTCGGTTTAATAGCCCTAATATCGAGTGAAATAGTTTCTTGTGCCGTCAGCTCACAGTCACAACTTTGGTGGAACAAGTATCCTTCCAGCACTAAACACAATCCAGCAATAGCAGCGATTGTCAATCAAGCCCAAAAACCTTTAGTGATATGTCACGGAGGCAACAACCTCACCGGAAAAATACTGTCTGTCAGCTATTTGCTGAAGCCGCAAGTAAAGCTTTTGCTAGCAGTGAAACCCGAGCAAGTTAAAATTCCCGACGGTTTTAGCGATGTATTTCTCTACAGAAGCACCGAGATGTTGCGATTTGAACTAGAAAAAGTGCAAAAATATAAAATCACACCAATTTACAAACCGGGCGATGTATGGCTTTGGCGTTTAGAAAAATAATTAAATTGGCAACTGCGAATGATGATTTCTGTTGTGATACCTACCTACAACCGCGAGCAAACCCTGCGAGAGACATTGGCTGACGCGATTCGGCAAAATTACCCGAATTTTGAAGTGCTGGTAATCGATCAAACTCGCACTCACGAATCGGAAACTAAAGTTTATTTAGAGGAATTGGCAACTGCGGGGAAAATTCGGTGGTTTCGGGTAGATTGGGCGAGTTTGCCGGGAGCTCGAAATTATGCTGTGCGGCGCGCTGTGGGAGAGATTATTTTATTTATTGATGATGATGTACAATTGCCGGATGGTTTTTTGGCGGCTCATGCTGGCAATTATTTAGCAAAACCGGATGTGGGATGTGTGGCGGGCAGGGTTTTTGACAGAATGAAATTGGGTAATTCTGGAGGCGATTTGACGATCGACTTTTTGCCCCCAGAAGCCATGAATCCGGGCATTGCTTGGTATTTTATCGATTTGGTGCATACGGTACAACCGCAGCAGGTACTCTCGGCTAGGGGCTGCAATATGTCGTTTCGCCGCCAGGTTTTTGCCGAGTGGGGTTTGACTTTTGACGAGCGGTTTGTAGGGAGTGCGGTGCGAGAGGAGTCGGATTTTTGTTTGAGATTGCGATCGACTGGCATGAAAATTTGGTACGATCCCAGTGCTTGTTTAGTTCACTTGGGGGAAGAAAGCGGCGGATGTCACGATGTCAGCACGCGATCGATCGAATATCAAATCACATTTTATCACAACCACTTCCTCATGGGATTGAAAAATTTAACCGTCTTTCAATGCCTGCAATTTTTTGCCAAACTCTTCGACTGCCACGTTTTGGGACATCCACCTTGTCATAAAAGTCGATCGCCCATTAAAATCGTTATTCGACTTAATTTTTATATCCTCGGCTTGATTAGCGCCCTCAATACATTAATTCAGTCTTTATGGAATGACGGACAAATTTATACCCATCAAGATCGTGCCAACTTATAATTAATTCAATCTTTATATAAGTTTGTAGTGAGGACTTCAGTCCTCTCTCCAGTCTTTAGTCAAGAAGGACTAAAGTCCTTACTACAAACCAATCTAACTACTAACTTCTAGCTAATGATTAATAACTAAAAATGAGAATACTCGTTGCTAGCCACACCTATATAGTTGACATAAATCGGGAAAAATTTAAAATATTAGCCAATTTAGAACCCGATATTGAAGTAACAATTGTAGTGCCGCGACGCTGGAAACCCGGAGGCGTACAAAATAAAATCATCGAAACCGAATTTTATCAAGAAGACTCATTTAAAATAGTTCCCATCTCCAACTTCAGTCAAAACAATCAAGGCTTGCTAACATTTGGCACAGATATAATTAGACTTTTACAGGAATTCAAGCCACAGATTATCCAAGTCGAACAAGGTTCAAAATCCCTAGCCTATAGCCAATTAATTATCCTCAACAAATTACTCAAACTCAAAGCAAAAAATATATTATTTACCTGGTGGAACCTATCCTATGAATTGAAATGGCCTATTTCTGTATTAGAAAATTTCAATCTTCAGAATACCGACGGAATTATTGCCGGCAATTTAGATGGCTCTAAAATTTTGTACCAGCGGGGCTACACAGGTGCGATGGCAGTAATGCCCCAACTAGGAGTAGACGAAAAATTGTTTGTGCCTGCTGCTAAAGATATTGAGTTGTCCAGAAAATTCGGCATTAAACCAGGGGATTTTGTGGTAGGATTTGTCGGGCGATTTGTCGAAGAAAAAGGACTGCTAACTTTAGCTGAAGCATTAGCAGGATTGAAACAACTCCCTTGGAAGTGGTTGTTAGTAGGACAAGGAAAATTGCAGTCCCACCTGGAACAAAAATGTATAGAATGGGGCATCAGCGAACGAATAATCTGGGTAGAAAGCGTTTCCCATGAAGAAATTCCACCTTACATGAACTTAATGAACTGTTTGGTATTGCCCTCGCAAACCAGCTATAAATTCAAAACTTTGACTACCGTGGGCTGGAAAGAACAATTTGGTCATGTTTTAATTGAAGCGATGGCTTGTAAAATCCCGGTTATCGGTTCCGATTGCGGCGAAATTCCCCACGTTATCGGCGATGCGGGGTTAGTCTTCCCCGAGGGAAATGCAGGGATTTTGCGAGATTGTTTGCAGCAATTGATGGAATCGCGGGATTTTGCTGTTGATTTGGGCGATCGGGGTTATTATAAAGTTATGACAAGTTATACAAATCAAGCCTTAGCTGAGCAGTTATTAGATTTTTACAAACAACTTTTGTAGCAGAAGGTAGAAGTCGTAGGGTGTGTCGCCATGAAGAAAAATTCCTAACTACACATCAAGAATCTCATAGCGACGCACTTTGGTTATTCAAGGGTTCGTGCAAATAAACCAAACGCTTCTTTTCCCGCAAAACCTTTTAACAAGGGTATTACTTATTGGCAGAAAAGAAGTAGTAATCTGCTGTGTAATCCACGCGGGTAGTGCTATTTTGTTTTGAGGAATCGCATCCTGTAGCTGGGGCTTTGCCACCTTTAGTATTCACCCGCTGGATATAGGTAACTTTGCTAAACAAGCCGTTACCTTCATTGCTTTTGGCACTTAGTAGCACCCAAGGAATCGTAGTGCGATCGGGCGAATCTACACGTTCTTTTACTTCGCCAACGACTTTACTCTTGTCTTGAGTATACTCCCAAGTTGGGCCACCGTAATGTTTGCCAACTAATGCACCACTTGGATTAAATAAATCAGCTTCCGGTGCTTTTAATGTCCATTCAAATTGAGTGCGATCGCCAGTTTTGGGTTGACACACGTAAATTTGCACGCCTTTTGCTGACATTTGGGATGTCAAAGCATTACCGGCAGGCACTTGTAGCTTTGCCGGCACGTCAGGAAGCTTTTCATTCGTGTCGCTGGGAGTGGCATTCTGTGCGACGGTTATGGCTGATGCTGTGGGCTGTAATGGCGATACTTCGGCGGTAGCGGCTGCATTGGTTGTCGGATAACCAATGGCGGCTAACATCGAAATTGCGATCGGCATCAATGAAAGAGATTGTTTGGCCATTTTTGATTCAACTCCTAAAGTTACTTAAAAATGAACAGTCATTTTTAGTATTCTCCATGATTAATCTTGCTCGATCGTATCACAACACCCTTGGGTTAGCCCGATCGGATAAATTTTATCTCGCGCATCTATGGGACACACAGACTCATGAGAAGAAGTCAAATTGTGCTAATACCAAGTAGATTTAAGGTATAGCGGTTCTCAGAAATATGAGGTACGTTGTTGGGCTTCAGCCCTCTTAGTCTAAGGATTGTGTGGACTGCCAGTCATACCTCATCTTTTTGAGAAAGGCTATATTTAAGGTATATCCTGTCAAAAATCATTAACTCTTAGGAATAAAACTATTAAGTTCTTCCACTAGCAGATGCACAGTTGTTGAAGGATTATCACTTTCAGGATTAGGGCGATCGTATTGCAACAACAGCCGTTTTGCGTGTTTAATTGCATCCTGTTGTTTATTTTTCAGTTCCTCATAAATCGTTTCACTGTTTTTCTGATACTCGTGTCCGAGCAACTTCGTCAACATATTTTGATAATCCTTGCGAGAAATTCCATTATTATAAAAATGGAAGTGTAGTAAATACCAAAGTTCAAAAGCATCATTAGAGTACGCTACTTTAATGCCGTTATTTTTGGCAAGAGTCATAGCTGCATTAAAATTTTGCGCGTCGTTAGAATTTTTACCGTTAATATCGCGATCGAAGACACACCAAAATCGATCGCTTTCGTCGTATTCCGAGTCATTTTTTAACTCAATAGCTTTTTCTACTAAACTCTTCGTATTTTTCCCTTCTCCCTTGATATCAAGCTTGATTACCTTTGTGTCTACCGGAAAACTTCTAAAATAGTTGGGTTCTGTTTTTTCACCTTCGCACACGATTAAAAACCAGTTTCTATTTTTAACTTTTCTGTTAGAGTAATCAATAGTTCTTCGGGACGAACTTTTTTTAGGCATAAAGTTCACCTAGAAGTTCTTTGAAATTACCAACAAAAGGGATAGCGCCATACTTACCGATGATGTAATCGCGCTCAAATGAGGCATCTTTTCCTACTTTATACTCTACTAAAGAGTACAAATCAGTAGCGCCCTTATTGTCTTTCTCGGTAAACCATATTTGATCTCGGCGAAAAGCCTTGCTGCTGAGCAGATTTGTGTCGTGTGTCGTGAATATAAGCTGTGCGTTGTGGGGATTAGTCTCCTTAGAATTGAACAAGCAGATTAATTCACGAGTAATCAACGGATGAAGTCGGGCATCAAGTTCATCTATGAATAAAATCTTTCCTGTCCTCAAAGTATCGAGAAGCAGCCCTGCTAATGCAAACAATTTATTTGTTCCCTCAGACTCATGCTTTTCAATATCGAATATTTCTATAGCAGCCTGCTTACCGTCAGCATCATATTTCCGATGAACTGTTTTCACGGCTGGTTTGCTTTCAGAAGTAGGATATAAACTACCGTATGAACCACCATATAATGCGGTGTTCTGGGAAATAATAAATACAGGTTTATTTATGATTTGGATATCAGCAATACCCAAGTCTAATTTTTTGATAAATTCAATAATATCATGCCTGTGGCGATCGTTCTCAAAAGACTCTAAAGTTTCCTTGCGGTATTGCCTATCTTGCAAGCCTGATATCAATTGCAAAGTTTTACTGAACCACAGCAGAATTTTGCCAGAAAGTTTACCATTAAATTGTGCGACAACAGACAGAAATAAAGCATTGCTTCTAGTTTTATCGCTAATACCTTGTCCTTCCGGGAAATCATCTAATATAAAATTGTCAAAATCCCGTTCAAAAAGCATTTTTTCTGAATCTTCATCACTTTTAAACAACCACTCAGCAACAACCTGTTCAGCATTGATCTCAAAACCATATCTAAAATTTTTGCCTTCTAGCAAGAAAACGATTTCAAAGAAGGATGCCTCTTTTTCTGTTTCTGTGCTTAGCCTGAATGCTTCAATATCGATCGCCTCTGAAACTTGCGTTTCTTTGGATGAGTTGAGGACAAACCACTTCATAAAGTTAACAGCAGCAACAAGATTGCTTTTGCCGCTGGCATTTGCTCCATAAATAGCAGCACTTTTCAGCAATTTTAATCTATGATTGATTTCAAATACATTATTTTCGTCAAGCTCTCGATCGTCCTCCGTAATTGACGAAGCTACCATGCTAAGTGTGACAGTTTCTTTAAAAGATTTGTAGTTGCCGACGCTGAATCCAATCAGCATAACTTGCCTCCGATCGCCTAAATTAGTATAAAGTGCAAATCTTGCAATTTTTTATATAATAACACAACCAGCTACCGGAACTAAGCGCAACTGCTAATCATGCGAATCCTTCAAATTATCCCCTCAATTTCTCTCGTCTACGGCGGCCCGAGTCAAATGGTACTGGGACTTTCTGCCGCCCTCGCTTCCCAAGGCATTGATGTCACAATTATCACCACAGATTCTAATGGAGATATCGGTCAAGATCCTTTAGATGTGCCGTTAAATATACCGATCGAACAAAATGGTTATCAGATTATTTATTTCCGCTGTTCTCCGTTTCGCAGATATAAGTTTTCCCTGAGTTTATTGCAGTGGTTGAATGAAAATGCGCGGCAATTTGACCTCGCTCACATTCACGCTTTGTTCTCGCCAGTAACTACTTTCGCCGCGACAATTGCCAGAGATCGCAAGTTACCGTATATTATCCGGCCCTGCGGTATGCTCGATCCGGCAGATTTGCAGAAGAAAAAATTCTTGAAACAGATTTATTCCGCAATCTTAGAACGACCTAATTTAGCAGGTGCGGCAGCAATTCATTTTACCAGCAAGGAAGAAGCTAAAGTTTCAGAAAGGTTTGGTTTGGATAGCACAGGCAAGATGCCTGTGCCACGAGATTTGGTGATTCCATTGGGGGTGACGGCTGATTTCGATCGCGCTTTTCCTGTCTCCCCATTTTTAACAGAGACTGGGGAAGGAAGGACTGAAGTCCTTACTACAAACTTTTATGTAGCTAATTCTTATCCTGATATATTGACCACTCCTCAAATCCCAATAATCTTATTCATGTCGCGAATCGAACCCAAAAAAGGATTAGAATTGCTAATTCCGGCACTGGAAAGTATTTTAGCAGATAATCTAAGATTTAACTTTATTTTAGCAGGTTCTAATCCCCAAGATGCCGATTACGAAGCCAAAATTAAAGTCCAAATAAAAAAATCAATTTTAGAAAAATTTACTACAATAACGGGTTTTGTTAGCGGTGATTCAAAAGCTGAACTTTTGAGAAAAGCCGACTTATTTGTGTTGCCTTCTTCTTACGAAAACTTTGGTATTGCCGTAGCAGAAGCGATGGCTGCGGGTGTACCTGTGGTTATTTCCGATCGCGTTTATATCTGCGAAGACATCCAGCAAGCGGAGGCTGGGTGGGTGGTGCCTCTGGAGGTACGGGATCTCGCCCGCGCGATCGAATCAGCCCTCCTCGCACCACAGGAAAGGCAGCGCAGAGGCTTTAACGGGCAAGTTTATGCTAAAAAGTATTATAACTGGGAGGATCTCGCCCGACAAACCATCGAAGCTTACGAGCAAATTTTGTCATCTATGAACGAATCCGACTAAAATTTACCTTTTACTTCTTCTCCTGCTGCGAGTTCTTGTGCTGCTGCTATCAGAATTGTCAGGTGAGATTTTTTCAGCGCTGCTACTGCTTTTAACATCAGTAGAGTCAGAGTTCGATCCAGCGATCGCGGATTTTCTTTTAATTATAATCGGAACACTAACAGACCGACCGCAGGGTCGCCCCAAGGAGTCTATATTCCTTCGATAATCGCAGATTACAGCCTGTGCAGTCGGTTCTTGACAGTTATTAATAAAGTTTTTTGCTAATTGGTAATTATTTCCGTCTCCCTGCTTTGAGAAAATTTCTCCTGCTTGGTTAAAGTCTGCTACTGCTTGCGATTTAGTTCCTAGCATACAGCGAATAGCACCTCGTTCCAAATAAGCCAAACCATAATTAGGATTAACGCGAATAGCTTGTTCGTAATTCCCGATCGCCTTTTGCTTGTCTCCCAATTCATAGTATGCTTGACCGCGACCGAAATAAGCTTCTGCCAAGTTAGGATTTAATTGCAGTGCTCGATCGTAATTGTAAATTGCCTGCTGCTTGTTTCCCTGTTTGGCAGTAGCAATTCCCAATCCGAGATAAGCTTGAGGGATGTTGGGATTCAGCCCTAAAGCCTGAGTAAAATTTGCGATCGCCCCCGCAACATCTCCTTTTTGAATTTTCAAAGAACCTTGGTTGCTGAAGTTCGTGGCTTTTTGAGCGATCGCCAGTCTTTGACTGATAACAGCGCGATTGGCCCGGTAACTAGATAACTTATTTTGAGCTAAATTGTAAACAGGTGTACGTGACTCGATCGCTTCTAAAAGCGCGATCGCCTGTTGCCATTTATTTTGCGACTGATGCCAAACTTCCATCGGATGAGGCGGTTTTTGCACGAGCACAGCAGCTTCCATCGCCAATTTTTGAGCTTTTTCTAGACTTTCTGCCGCCTGTAAATTTCGCTCTACAGGAACCACACTAGGGCGCAGTTTCAGCAAATCAGCTCTAGCTTGTTGATACCCAAAACCGGGGAAGTTAGGAATTTTCTCTAAATTGGCGATCGTTTCTTTCAGTCGTTTATCGAAACTTCTGAGCAGATTTACATCGGTTGCTTGGGCTGCATTCTGCGTTTCAACTTCCAGTATTTTGGCTTGCTTGTGCGTTTCATTTCCCGATCGCATAAAGGCGATCGCACCTGCACCTGTCCCCAACACAAAAACCCCTAAACCTGCTAATAAAGCTGCGGGTATCTTGCGGCTTCCCGAATTAATTTGAGTGTTAATTTGCGATCGTAGCGGACTCCCCGTCTCGCCGGAAGGTTGCGGTTCTGACTCCACCTCCAACTCCCAAGCCGGCAACTGCAAATCATCTGCTGCTGCTGCTGTTCCCGCTGTCAACTCGTTAGTAATCGGAGCAATATTATTGCTATTTCCGCTGCAATACTTGTCAACAAAACTCTGCAATCTGGCTTGATATCCTTGTCCTACCGCCTGAAATCTCCACTCTCCATTCTTTCTATACAAACGACCAAATTCTACAGCAGTCTCTCGGGAAAAATTCTCTTTTAATTCATACCGAACAAGTTCGCTTCCTGTATCCAAATTGCAAATTTTGATAAAACTATTTGTGATATTGCTAAAATTTTCCTTGAGTTCTTGTGTTTCATGAATAGTGACAGCAAAAGTTATTTCCTCAATTTCAGGATTGATTTTATCTAAAATAACGCCGTAAATAGTCTTGTTCTCTTGACCTAGGTTGTTTTTTTCAGGAATCGATTGCAGTACCGAACCGTCACAGGATTGCAGATTATTGTAAAAGATCAAATATTTATCGTTAGGTGTTTTGCCGTCAGAACCTAGCATAAACGCAGAGACATCAATCTCGTAACTTTGTGCTGCCTCTGTCACCTGCCAACCGAGGGCGATCGCCATTTTTTTTAAATCCGGCGCTGCTTTAGATATATTAAATCTCTCACCCTTACTTAATTGCATTGCCATCTGCTTATTTGTCAAACATAAAACTTTATAACGCTCATGTTAATATTAAATAGCACAATAAATTTTCATATTTAATAAAATTTAATATTTTGCTGAGAAGAGCGGGTTAGATTAAAAATAGGTGCTGCCTGTATCTGAATTTATTGAGATTTACTTAGATATAATTACGTAAGTAAAAACCGGGCTTTCTACAAAACCCGGTTTCTAAATTATTGCTATTTCAGCTAGAATACTTGTCAACAAAACTCTTTAATCCAGCTTGATATCCCGCTCCTACCGCCTGAAATCTCCACTCTCCATTCTTTCTATACAAACGACCAAATTCTAGAGCCGTTTCTACCGTAAAATTCTCTGTTAATTCATACCGCACAAGTTCGATTCCGGTATCCAAATTGATAATTTTGATAAAACTATTTCTGATATTGCTAAAACTTGCATTAATCTTATCTGCTTCGTGAATAGTGACAACAAAAGTTATTTCCACAATTTCAGGATTAACTTTTTCTAAGATAATCCCGTAAATAGTCTTATTTTCTTTGCCTGGGCTGTTTGCAGGAATCGATTGCAGTACGGAACCGTCAGAGGATTGCAGATTATTGTAAAAGATAAAAAAATTATCGTCAGGTAATTTGCCGTCCGAACCTAGCATAAATGCAGACACATCAATGTCGTAGCTTTGTCCTGCCTCCGTTACCTGCCAACCGAGGGCGATCGCCATTTTGTTTAAATCCGGCGCTTCTTGAGAGAGATTAAATCTCTCACCCTTACTTAATTGCATTGCCATCTGCTTATTTGTCAAACATAAAAATTTATCTTATTTATTTTAATAGTAAGTGGCACAATAACTTGTCGTCTTTAATAAAATTTAATATTTTGATGATATATAGCAATCCTAAATCATTATCAAGGTTATGGTACAATATATATGCAATACTTGACTGTGATAAAAAATGAATAAATTACAACTGCCACAAAAAGACATGGAAAAAGAAAAAGCTTCGTTAG
>NZ_JAHRFA010000052.1:0-50245 GCF_020883045.1 Microcoleus sp. CAWBG58
CCCCTCTCCCCCCCTCCCCAACCCACAAAGGCCGACAATCCGCGTAGATTTAGAACGCCTGACAGAATTGGTGAATCTAGTCGGAGAATTAGTCATCAACCGTACAAATTTGGAACTTCAAGAATCCGAATTGCGCGGCGAAGTCAAGCGAATTCGCCGCAGTATCGTAGATTTAAATCAATTCGGCGGCCAGTTGCGAGAAGAATACGACAGACTGAGTTTTGGAGACTGGAAAGGAGGAAACGGCAATTCGGGATTACGAAAACTTGCAGGATCTGAAACAGAATTTCCACTGATTGCTAACGGCAAATCCTCGATCGACCACAATCACTTCGATATCTTAGAGATGGATCGTTATACAGAGTTCCACTCGACAGCCGCAGAAGTCATCGAAACCACCGAAGCAATTTCTCAATCCGCCACCAAATTAGACACCTTAGCAATGAAATTCGAGCGCAGTACCGACCAACTGCGCCGCATCACCGAACAACTTCGCAGCCGCGTCATGCAGTTGCGAGTCGTGAGTTTCAGTCGCGCCGTAGACCACTTACCGAGGGCCCTCCGGGATATGTGCCTCACCTACGATAAAGATGTCAACCTCTTGTTAGTAGGAAGGGATACCAAAATAGACGAAAGTTTGCTCGACGCTTTGCGCGACCCCTTGGTACATTTAGTCAGAAACGCTTTTGACCACGGCATCGAAATGCCCGAAGTTCGGCAAGCAATTGGCAAACCCGCCAGCGGTCAAATTGAAATAGAAGCCCGCCACCAAGGCGGCCAAACTATCATTACCATCGCAGACGACGGCAAAGGAATTGACCCGGAAATCATTCGTCGCAAAATAGTTAAAAAAGGTTTAGCAACAGAAGAACAAGCCCAAGACTTTTCCATTGCCGAACTCTATGATTTTCTATTTTGGCCCGGTTTCAGCACTGCCGAGGAAGTGAGCGATCTTTCCGGGCGGGGAGTCGGACTCGACGTGGTGCGAACAAATTTGCGGACTGTGCGAGGGACTGTGAAGGTGGATTCTCGCCTGGGAAAAGGTACGAGTTTTATCATCAAACTGCCATTGTTGCTGTCAATTACTGAGGCTTTGATGGTAAAGACCGATCGCAATAAAATAGCAGTACCGCTAGATGCAGTCGAGGAAATTCTGCACGTGAAAGCTTCGGAAGTTCACACCGCCGGCAATCAGCCGATGCTGTGGTGGCGGGATGAATTTATTCGTTTGGTTCGGCTGCAAGATTTGCTCGAATACAGCGTCGTCGGGCCCGATGGCCCCTCTCCAGATCCTTTGACTCAAGATCACATTCCCGTCTTAGTTTTGGCTTCTACCGAAGGAATGTTAGCGGTGGCTGTGGAACGTTTGATCGGGCAGCAGGAAATTGTGGTTAAACCTTTGCCGCCGCCTCTATCCAAGCCTCGCGGGGTTTTGGGGAGTACGATTTTGGGGGACGGTAAAGTTGTAACTATTTTGGATGTGGATGATTTGGTGGGTCAACCTTTATCCAATAGTTCGATCGCCCCTGTGTCTGGTAAAGTGCCACAAGTGGCGCCGACTTCGAGTCAGTCGCCCCAGATTTTAGTAGTAGACGATTCCTATACAATTCGGCAGTTGTTGTCTCTGATGCTGACTCGCGCCCGCTACCGCGTAGTTCAGGCTAAAGACGGCTTAGATGCGCTGGAAAAGCTGCAAAATGGTCTTGATTGCAGTTTGGCGATTGTCGATATTGAAATGCCCCGGATGGATGGATTTGAATTATTGCGATCTATGCGATCGACCCAGCGGTTTGCTAAGATTCCCGTAGCCATGCTGACATCCCGCAGCGGCGAAAAACACCGACAAATGGCAATGGAATTAGGCGCCAATCAATATTTTACGAAACCTTACAGTGAATCTCTACTTTTAGAAGCAATACCAAAATTAATCAAAAATTAAATCAAAGGTACGTAGTTGCGCTTCAGCGCTCTTTCATATATCTGCCAAGAGCGCTAAAGCGCAACAACATACCTAAAAAACTTACTAAGATTTAAAATCTAAAATAGAATGACTCACACGAATTACAATCGCCGCTTTCGCAGCAAGAAACAAGGCGCTGTCAGAACTCCTCCTCGAAAACTTGTGTCCTTTGAACTGGGAAACGTTAATTATGCGGTTCCTATAGAAAAAGTGCAGCGCGTTGTCAAAGACTTTAATCCCTACGGTTTTTTAGATAGCGGTCAAAGTTTAGTGCGGCACCAAGAAGAACTAATTACCCTGATTAATTTATCTAAAATATTTCCCAGCAGTCGGAGTATTGCTGACTGTAACTACCTGATTGTTTGCAGCTTAAATAAAAGCGATCGATTGGGAATTCCCATTCCTGATATGCCGAAGATTTTGGAAATTCCCGAAGAAAGCTTCTGTGAAATTCCCGAACTGTACCGCCAACAGCAACTGCCTCCGGTAATAGAAAAATTAATTCGCGCGCCTGACGGTTCCGAAGTTTTTTATCTAAATTTGGATCTATTTAGCCCAACCTAATATAGCAACCGTAAAATTCATGAAGATTTGTAGGGGTAGTGCCCCGGTGCCTACCCCAGTAGCTAAGGGCAACCACGGGGGGATTGCCCCTACAAGAAACTATACAAATAATTTAGGATTGCTTTAGCAATTTTCAGTCATCATCCAAACGAGGAAACCCAAAATTTGCTCAACCGGAAGCAGAGAATAATCAGTAAGATCGATAGATACGCATTGCTCTTCTAGTTTAAGAAAACGCCAAACTGTACCGCTAGTTACGGTTCCGTAAATAGTCGATATCGGCTGTTGCTTTTGTTCGTTAAAACGTTGAGCAGCGACCATTTCTGCAAGGCATTGCCCCAAACCTGGTTTAAGGTCTTCTTTCTTGGCTTCCACCAAGACAACCGCAGGGGCTTTAATAAATAGTTGTTCCGGGGAACGACTTAGGAGAAAGTCCACATAGCCTGTGAGTTCAGCCTCCGGTTCTACATTGAATTCTTCGCCAGAAAAAACGCTAATCTGCCCTTGAAGCTGCCGTTTTACTTCCAGCAACACAGGATTGATAATCCCCTCAGAACGAGCTTTTTCACTGCTGACTGCGATCGCCCAGGGAATCGTTTCTTTCAGAGTATCCCGAAGTAAAGGACTAGGAGTGACTGGGGCAATTTCTGGTAAGAAACGCGCGCCTTCAATAATAGTAAGATTGAAATCCTCTACAGCTTTACTGAGTGTGAATTTACTGTAAGGCATAGGTTGATTATTTGCGATCGCATATCGTAAAACTTTTGGCTGAAATCAGGAATGTTTTATTTTTGGCTTAATATGCTTGATTGAGTGTACCATCTTTACATAGAATTTGCTGTAAATGGTATTCTTGCAAGCAAGAAGTTATTTTTTTATGAAAAAAATCACAATATTGTCGATCGCCCTGCTAATTTTTGCCGCCACTCTAGAATATCCGAAGGTGGGGCTGCAATATCGGGCGATCGGGCAAACACCAACGCCCCAAGCACCAACACCTCAACCACCAATAATTCAACCACAAATACCCCAACCACCAACAACTCAACCACCGACAACTCAACCACCAATACCCCAAACACCAACACCCCAACCAAAAGCAGAAGATCCCAAAAAGCTCGGTTACGTCTCCCCAGAATTTGCCGAAAGGTTCTCCCAGCAACAAATTGACCAAATCAACGCCAACGTCGAAACACTGTTGCTAACCCAAAGCTGCGTCCGTTGCGACCTCCGAGCTATAAAATTAGTTAACATACGCTTAAAAAATGCGATCGTCACAGGAGCAGATTTCTCAGACGCCAGCCTCAGCGGTAGCACCTTCGAGATCTCAGATTTTGTCAACACCAATATGGCCCGCACAGACTTAAGCGGAGCCCAGTTAATCGGAGCGAGAATCAGCAACACCAACCTCCGCAAAGCCAACTTGACAGGAACCAATCTAGACGGTGCAGACTTGCGATTTTCCGACCTCAGAGACGCAAATCTGTCCAATGCGAACCTCCGGAATGCTAATATAGATGGCGCTAGTATCGATCGAGCCAGCATGGCCGGCACCACAATGCCCGACGGTCGGAAAAATTAATAATATAGGGCGATTAAAATCGCTTCTTCTCAAACAAAGTCCGCCTGCGCGGACTGAATACAATTTCCTTTTTCTTATTTCTTGTTCCTTGTTCCTTGTTCCCAGGCTCTGCCTGGGAATAAATATCTAGAGTCTCCGCCTCATTCCCTCAAGTCTAGTATAATTTTTTTTAAATTATTGTAAAAATTCTCTGAAAAATTAAGAAAAAAGTCCTGCGATTTTAAACATCAACCAAATAGGAATAATTAAAACTAAACCAACAATGATTAGTAAACCCATTCCCCATCCAATTGTAGGAAGAGCTATAACTGCTATTAATGTTGCCACTATTCCTAGTGTAACCGTGAGGCTTACGCCCATTGTGGAAAACAAAATATTGGTAATATTTCCTACAAAGGAGATTAAAGGATTAGCAACTGTATTTACATAATCGTGGTTAGGCACAGCAGGAATTGAAGGTACAGGAACGTCAGAGTTAGTAAACCCTTGAAACCCTATTATGGCAAGCAAAAAAGTCCAACTCATAAACGTTAAAATACTGGCAGGATTCAAGTTGGTAGAAGTGTTAGGTTGATTTGGGCTAATTCCTATTGATGAATATGATTTTAAATTTTCTAATCTTTCCAAGATTTTTAGCGTATTTGTCGGTCGGTCACTAGCTTTTTGTGACATTAAATTATCAATAAAATTTGTTAAATTTGAGGAAACATGAGGAGCAAAGTTTCGCCAACGTAACTCATCATTCATCGGATCGTAAATTTCATTATCGCTTGGAGACTTACCTGTAAGTAAATAGACAAAAGTACGACCTAAAGCGTAAAAATCCGATTGGGGAACAGCATGACCTTTCTCTTGTTCGGGGGGAGTATAGCCTGCTGAAGCCAGTTTAGTAACATTTTTTCCACTGATTTTTGCTAAGTAAGTTCCTGTGATTTCTCTGGCAGTTCCAAAATCAATTAGTACCAAATGTTCATTATTAGCAAGCATAATATTAGAGGGTTTAATATCTCGATGAAAATAGTCTTGCTGATGAACTTGCTCTAAGATTTGAGTAATTTGCTTTAACCAAGCAATTGCCTCCTCCTCTGTAATAGGTTGATGATCGCGATTATTCATCCATTTTTCCAAATCTATTCCCTCTATGTATTCCATAGCAAAGCAGTGTAAAGCTTCCTTGCTATTCTTGGGACAAAATGTAAAGTATCCGTTGGCTTCAACTTTAGGAATACCAGGATGATTGAGTTGGCTCAATACTTCTGCCTCGTTCTGAAATAGTTCTACTGCTTTAGGTTGAGCGTTGAGATTTTGCTTTAATACCTTGATAATTTTGCGATCGCCATTTACTTCTTCAGCTTGGTAAACATCGCCAAAGCCACTATCATTACTTAGTAAGCTGATGACTCTGTACCTGCCTTGTAAAATTAATTCTGTACCGCAGTGGCTACAGAAAGCACTATTAGTATTGAGTGGAGTGCTGGGCTTAGAGCAATAAGGATTAATACAGTAGCTCATAGTGTTAATAAATCAATAAAGTCAGCTAATTATTACTATAATAGTTGAAGGCGTTTCAAGAGTTATATATTTTTAAATATTTTTTACGCCTAAGCCCCGACATTACCCCTGAACTGAGTAGTATTCCGCTATACCACCAAATTTCCTGAGCGATTAAAATCGCTTCTTGTCAAAGAAAGTCCGCCTACGCGGATTGAATACAAGTTTTTTGATTCCTTGTTCCCAGGCAGAGTCTGGGAACAAATATCTAGAGGATCCACCTCATTTCCCGATTGTTAATCAATCCGTATATCCGTCTTAAAATCCGTGTCATGCCTAACTTCGATTCAAACAGCCAAAAACCGCTGAATCACCTCATCACTCAACTCGCTAGTGCTTCCAGAAGCCACAATTCCCCCTTTCTGCATAGCATAATACCAATCAGCTTGCCGCACAAAATGCAAATGCTGCTCCACCAACAAAACCGAAATTCCCCTAGTAGCAACCACGCGGCGCACCGCAGCCTCAATGTCTAAAATAATAGACGGTTGAATCCCCTCCGTCGGTTCATCCAAAACCAGCAACTTCGGCTCACCCATCAAAGCCCTAGCAATCGCCAACTGCTGCTGCTGTCCCCCGCTCAAATCGCCCCCCATGCGATCGAGCATAGTCTTCAAAACCGGAAACAAATCAAAAATCTCATCAGGAACTTCAGGATTTTTGGTCAGAGTTGGTTTCGCTTCCAAACCTAGTAATAGATTTTCTTTCACAGTCAAACGCGGAATAATTTCGCGCCCTTGAGGCACGTAACCAATCCCCAATTTAGCCCGCTGGTGAGTCAACTTAGAGACAATAGATTGCCCGCCAAAATTAATTGTGCCGCTGCGCGGTTGCAGCAACCCCATTAAGGTTTTTAGCATAGTAGTTTTGCCAACACCATTGCGGCCGATCAAACAAACCATTTGCCCCGCATTGACACTTAAATCGACACCGCGCAAAATGTGACTTTCGCCGTAATAAACATTCAAATCAGAAACTTGCAGCATATGTTCAATAATGGGTAATTGATAATTGGTAATCGATAATTGGCAATGACAACTGTCAACTGTCAACTGTCAACTGTCAACTGTCAACTGTCAACTGTCAACTGTCAACTGTCAACTGTCAACTGTCAACTGTCAACTATCTTCCGGTTTTCCCAAATATACCTCAATTACGCGATCGTCATTTTGCACCTCATCCATCGTTCCCTCGCACAAAACAGCACCCTGATGCAACACCGTCACCTGCCGCGCAATTTGCCGCACAAACTCCATATCATGTTCAATTACCAACACCGAATGACTTTCTGCCAGCGAAATCAGCAACTCTCCAGTTAACACAGTTTCCTCATCAGTCAAACCCGCCACAGGCTCATCCACCAACAACAAATCAGGAGATTGCGCCACCAACATCCCAATTTCCAACCACTGCTTTTCCCCGTGAGAAAGCAAACCAGCCAAAACATCAGCCTTAGCAACCAAACCAATAGTTTCTAACAAACCCGCCACCGTGCGCTTTTCAGCAGCAGGAGCAGGCTTGAACAGAGTTGGAAATACATTTTTATTGGCGTTGCAAGATAGCTCCAAATTTTCGCGCGGCGTTAAATTCAAGTAAACTCGCGGCGTTTGAAACTTGCGGCCAATACCCAGACGCGCAATCTGATATTCCGACAATTGGCGCAAATTTTTTCCCTTAAACATCACTCGCCCTTCCGTCGGCTGCACCTTCCCAGTAATCGAATCGAGAAAAGTTGTTTTCCCCGCACCGTTAGGGCCAATGATAACTCGGAGTTCCCCCGCATCCATGCTGAAATTTAAACCGTTGATGGCTTTGAAACCATCAAAACTAACAGTCAAATTTTCTATCTCTAATACTTTTCCCTTCATAACTTTAATTACGCAATATACAACTGATTTTTCTTGATTTTCCCTAATTGTAGTTGTAGGGTGCGTCAGTCAACAGTCTTTGGAAAAGGCGAAATATCTGCGGGCTGACGCACCTTGCTTAATATCATGTCCGGTCGATTGACCGCAATAAGTAATGTTCGTAGTGCGGACTTCAGTCCGCATAATGCGGACTGAAGTCCGCACTACAAACTTTGATTGTTATGATAACTGACCGGACATGATATAACTGGTTATCCTGATTTTAACGTCCTAGGTGCGTCAGCCAACAGTATTTAGAACAACCAAAAAATCTGCGGGCTGACGCACCCTACATCAGCACTAGCCGCGATTGCTCATAAAGTCAAGCGAAATACTGTTAGAAGTGCTCGTTACAGGAGCTGGATTTGCAGCCATAATCCGCTCAGCCAACTTCGAGAGCGGCAAACTTTGCAAATACACTTTACCCGGCCCCGTTAGCTTCACCAAAAACAAGCCTTCGCCACCAAATAAAGCATTTTTAAAGCCGCCCACAAACTGAATATCGTAATCTACAGTCGGCGCAAAAGCGACCAAACAACCAGTGTCCGCCCGCAACACTTCGCCAACTCCCAAATTTTTCTCAACTATTGTTCCTCCCGCATGAACAAAAGCTAACCCGTTACCCTGTAATTTTTGCAGAATAAAGCCTTCTCCGCCAAAGAAACCGGCACCCAGCCGCTTGGTGAAAGCTACCTCAATTTCAATCCCGTTGGCGGCACAGAGAAATGAGTCTTTTTGACACAAAAACTTACCGCCAAGTTTGCCTAAATCGAGGGGAATTACTTTACCCGGATAGGGGGCGGCAAAAGCGACGCGGGCCTTGCGATTTCCGGCGTTGACAAAGGTGGTAATGAAAAAACCCGCTCCTGTCAGCATCCGCTTGAAACCTTGAAATAGGCCACCACCTGTGGATGTTTGCATTTGGATGTCGCCTTCCATGTATGTCATGGTTCCTGCTTCGGCCCTGACGCCTTCTTTGGGGTCGAGTTCAATCTCGATGAGTTGCAAATCGTCGCCGTAGATTTTGTAGTCAATAATATCTGCCATACGTTTCCCCTCAAATTTAAAAAAACGAAGCTGGTTGCTACTGATATCTAAGCAGGTGGACATATATATTGCATCTGGGGAGCGAGTCATGTTAACGAAGCGAGCCGCTCCGAAAGCTGGTCTCAAGTCTATGGCGATTGCTTCGTTTCTCTCTTCCGGGTGACATTTATTTATATCCGCCTACTTATATATACACGATATTTTTGCAATCAATGTTCAAGTTCTTCTTTTTCGTGCTGTACTTCGGGGTCTTGTTCCAGGCTGGGGTAAGTAGATACGTACTTCGGTTTTCTGAACAAGCGGCGAATTTGCTCAAAATCATGATATTGCACCCATCCGACTAACCCGTCTGGCAAGACTGTGACTACTATTAAAAATAGCGCGCCTTGGAAAAATAGCCATACTTCGGGGAATTGTTCGCTCAAGAAACTTTTGCCAAAGTTGACTAGCAGCGCTCCCAATATTGCTCCTGATAATGTGGCGCGACCTCCGACTGCTACCCAAATTACCATTTCGATGGAAAATGCTATATCCATTGCCTTGGGCGAAATAATTCCCGTTTGTACGGTGAATAATGCGCCTGCAATCCCTGCCAAGCCGGCGGAAATTGCAAATACTAAAACTTTGTATCCTGTGGGATTGTAGCCGGAGAAACGCAGGCGCACTTCGTCGTCGCGAATTGCTAATAGCAAGCGCCCGAAACGCCCGCTTGTCAGCCAGCGGCAGAGGGCGTAAGTTGCTGCTAAAAATATTACGGTGAGAATGTAGAAAATATATTGAGTATCTCTGCCGTTTACTTGGACTCCGAACAGGGTTTTAAAGTCGGTGAGTCCGTTGGTGCCGTTAATCAGTTTTTGTTGGCCGTTAAAGAAGTTGAAAAATACAATTGTGGCTGCTTGGGTGAGAATTGAAAAGTAAACGCCTCGAATGCGATTTCGGAATACTAAGTAACCTAAAAGTCCGCCCAAGATGGCGGGGATGATGAATATTGCGAGGACTGAGAAGGGAAATGAATAGAATGGTTGCCAAAACCAGGGAAGTTCAGTGACACCGTAGAGGTTCATGAATTCGGGTAATTGACTGCTGGTGTTTGGGGGGAATTGCAGTTTTAGGTGCATGGCGAAGGCGTAGCCACCGATCGCAAAAAATACGCCATGTCCCAGACTGAGCAAACCTGTATATCCCCAAATTAAGTCTATACCGAGAGCTACAATCGCTAGTGCTAAAAATCGTCCCAATTGGTTGAGACGAGCGTCAGGAAGTATGCCTGGGACGATCGCGATCGCAATTAGAGCGATCGCGCCTACAATTGCTGCTTCTTTGAACAGAGCCGTTTTTTCTGTATTCTTCATTTTTTTGCCGCTCAAAGCTGTAGTTTTTAATTCTCAACTGTGCGTCCTTTTTGCGGAAAAATTCCTCCCGGCCGCACTTGCAGAAAAGCCATAATTAAGGCGAATACCATGACTTTTGCCATGCTGGTGGTGGCGAAAAATGTGAAGAAATCAGCTAAGGGCTTGACAGGAGCAAACATTAATGCAAGCGTTCCCGATCCGATGAGATAATTTGCAGTGCCGATCGCCATTGCAGCAACTATACTGCCCATAATCTTGCCCACACCGCCGACAACCACCACCATAAAGGTATCGACTATATAATTTTGTCCCGTATTTGACCCTACAGAACCAATCAAACTAATCGCGCACCCAGCGACACCAGCCAATCCCGATCCCAAAGCAAAAGTCAGCGCATCTACTTGTTCGGTAGGTATTCCCAAACAAGCACTCATGCTGCGATTTTGAGTCACAGCCCGAATCCGCAATCCCCACACAGACTTTTGCAAAAATAGGTAAATTCCCGCCAAACAAATGCCTGTCAGCACAATAATAAAAAGTCGGGCGTAGGGTAACTGAAAAGTTCCCAGCGGGATGCCGCCACGCAGCCATCCGGGCGCAGTCACATCAACGTTTTGAGCGCCAAACCAAGGTTTAGTTACTGCGAGTTGGTAAGTTTGTGCTAAAAATGCGCTCGCCGCCCAGGAAATACCGAGAGATAGAGGCAAAATTATGGCGATAAATTTGCTGCGAGTGCGATCGAAATCGGGGCGTCGCTTCAGCACCTGCAAACCGCCAAAAAATAGCAAACAGAATACTGCAATTCCCGTTACCAGCACCCAACTGACGCTGCGGACAAACTGCTGTAAAATCAAACTTACGCCCCAAGTTGCCAGCAGAGTTTCTAGCGGCCGCCCGTAGAGATAGCGAATCACTCCTCGTTCGAGAATTAATCCTACTAATGCCGCCACTAAAAAAGCGAGGGGAATTGCAAATAAAATATAAGTTTCAAAGGCAAATTCTCCCATACCTTTGAAGACATTCTGCACTACAAAAGTTGTATAAGCGCCCAACATCATCAACTCGCCGTGAGCCATATTAATCACGCCCATCAGCCCAAAAATAATCGCTAATCCCAGCGCTGCAATTAGCAAAACAGCGCCGATGCTTATGCCATTAAATAAACCGTCCAAGATCGCCACTTGTTTTCCTCTTACTTTTTAGGTACAATAAATATTTTTTGTAGAGGTGGGTTTTATTTCATTCGTCTCAACTTAGAAGTGACATACTCCTACACTGACGCTCGTACAGTTAGCGTGTAGGCTTCTCACCAAATCCAGCTATTGCTTCGGATACTCGATGAGCTTTAAGAACGGAATGCCCTACCGCTCTGTTTTTGATATTTATTGCCGCATTAAGATCGCGGTCAAGACTACATCCACAATGCGGACAGTCGTGCCATCTGTCATGCAGTTTTTTAGGTACTTTCTCGCCACAATTGGAACAATCTTGACTAGTGCCAGATGCTTTAACTGGGACAACCAATAAACCAGCATTTTCGGCTTGGTTTTTTAGTATCGACAGAAAGCTTGACCATCCGGCATCAAGGACAGATTTTGCCAACCATGTACGTGCAAGTCCTTTGAAATTCAAATCTTCAACCGCGACAACATCATATTTTTTCAACAAGTTGTTAGCTGTTTTGAAATGAAAATCTTTGCGTTTATCGGCAACCTTTTTATGTCGCTTGCCTAACTGTTTCACCGCTTTTAATCTTCGATTGCTTCCTTTTTTCCGACGGGAAACACGTTTTTGAATAACTTTTAAACGTTTTTGAGACTTACGGTAATGCTGAGGTATGGCAACAGTTTCACCCTCAGAAGTTGTCAAAAACTCCTTTAAGCCAACATCAATACCAGTTATTAACTCTGGATTGAAATCGGGTTTAATTGTTGGAACTGTCGCATCTTCCAGGCTGAGAGTTAAATAGTAACCGTCAGCCTTTTTTGTAATAGACGCTGTTTTGATTTTAAAACCATTCGGAACGGGACGATGCAAAATAACTTTAACTTTTCCCAACATCGGAAGATTGATTAAGTTGCCTTGCAAGCATCCATCCTTCATCTGAGGATAAGTAAAAGTTCTGTAACGATCGCGAGACTTAAACCTCGGTTTACCGCTACGCTTCCCGTTACTGTCACCTTTCAAAAATCTGTCAAAAGTTACCTTGACTCTCTTGACAGTATCCTGTAGAACTTGTGAGTAAATTTCGCTATACCAAGGATGAGTTTTCTTCAGCTCGGGCAGTGTTTTCTTTTGACTGTAGTAATCGGGATTGTCCCGTAATTCTGGAAGGTTACAAAGCAGAGGACAGGCGTTGACAGGGCAACGATTTTGTTCGTACCAGTTAAATCTATCTGCCAACAAATAGTTATATTGAGCGCAAAGCATAGACAACCATCTATCTAATTCTATTGCTTGTTGCTTATTTGGGCGTAATTTATACTGGTATGCTGTCCTCATTTATTTCTACCTCCTATTGCTACTATGTTACCATAATTGTGTAACTCTTGATTCGCTACAAATACCCAAGATTGGCAATTCGTCATCGACCGACATCGCTGATTGAACTGCGTTCAATATTGCTCGTCGGTCAATTCCTCATTGCCTCGCATTCATCCCACACTAACCTGAGTACAAGTATAATGGGGATGAATGCTGTGCCAGCTAAAACCCGTATAATAGCGCTGCTGGCGAAGTCTCGATCGCCCTAGATTGCCTGCGGGAGGGAGACTTTGAAACAAAGATCTTGTCCCCCCCCTCCCTGATGGGAGGTTAGGGGCGATCGAAGATCTGTTGCCAACATTAATTAATAAAATTGGTCTTGGCTACTTATGGTGTCTTGAATTTGCCACCTTTTGCGGGGTCAGACCAATCGCAGGAAAAACCTTTGGTTTCAGCGACAAACTGATTCCAAGGAATCGGCTTCACGGCTTCTGGCGTAGCAAAAGCGATTTCAAACAAACCGTCTTCTCTCACTTTGCCCAACCGCACAAATTTAGAAAGGTGATGGTTAGTTTCGAGGGTTACTTTGCCCTCCGGCGCGTCGAATGTTTGACCCAAAGCTGCCGCCCGTACCTTATCTAAATCGTCTGGTGTTCCTGCTTTTTCGACGGCTTGCTTCCACAGGTAAACCATGATGTAAGCAGCTTCCATCGGATCGTTAGTCACTCTATCTTTGCCGTATTTTGCCTTGAAAGCTTCCACAAATTTTTTATTTGCGGGAGATTCCACAGTCATGAAGTAATTCCAGGCGGCGTAATGGCCTTTGAGATATTCTACGCCGATCGCCTTTACTTCTTCTTCTGCTATACTGACTGACATTGACGGATATTTGTCCGGCCCCAAACCTGCGCCCTGCAACTGTTTGAAGAATGCGACGTTGCTGTCGCCGTTGAGGGAATTGAAAATGACACCACCTTCGGGTAAAGCTGCCTTGATTTTAGTAATAATTGGCGTGACTTCTGTACCGCCCAAAGGTATGTAATCTTCCCCAACTAATTCGCCACCTTTGGCTGCTAGCTGTGCTTTGATAATAGTGTTTGCGGTGCGGGGGAAAACGTAGTCCGAGCCGACTAAGAAGAATTTTTTGCCTTTATTTTCTAGCAGCCAGTCTACTGCTGGTTCGATTTGCTGGTTCGGTGCAGCCCCGGTATAAAAAATATTCTTGGAACACTCTTGACCCTCGTATTGTACGGGATACCAGAGCATATGATTTTTTTCTTCAAATACTGGCAATACTGCTTTCCGGCTGGCGGATGTCCAGCAGCCAAAGACAGTGACAACTTTGTCTTGATCGATCAATTTTTTGGCTTTTTCGGCAAAAGTCGGCCAGTCTGAGTTGCCGTCTTCTACTATTGCTTGGATTTGTTTTCCGAGGACGCCGCCAGCTTTATTGATTTCTTCTATCGCTAATTGTTCGGCCTCCACAACGCTTTTTTCGCTGATTGACATTGTGCCGCTCAAGGAATGCAAAATTCCTACTTTGATCGTGTTCCCACTGCTGGCTGCTGGTGTTGCTGGTGTAGTTCCTGCTGCTGTGGGAGAAGCGGCTGGGGTTGCGGTTGGAGTGGGAGTTCTACAAGCTTTTAGAAATAAACTTGATGTGAGGGTAGCAGAACTGTATAAGAGAAATTTCCGCCGATCGAATCGCTTTGTCATTTTTTCTAGTTACTCCTGAATAGCTCTGTCAGATGATTGAGAATAATAACACATAGCGACTTGATATTAAGACTCGCTTTAGAAGACTGTTGTACTTTTAGATACAAAACTTATTATTGATTGACAAAATCTTGATTTTGTGTGGATTGATAGTAATACCAATTTTTTATGAGGCCCCGTAGAATCTGATCCCCCCTAACCCCCCTTAATAAGGGGGGGACAAGATTCTTCTCAAAGTCCCCCTTCTTAAGGGGGATGCGAGGGGGATCGAGATATATGCAACGACCCATTAAATTGGTATAACTGCGCTAAAAATGAGGTTTACTAACGTATATACGTCTTTTCAGCAATCTGTCTAAAGTTGGAAACCCGGTGGTTTTTGTAGACAAAGACGTTATTGATGTTATGAGACGTGGCAGCAATCGGGTAATGGCAAACTCATAGCCAAATATCAAAGCAGATGCACATCGCCCTTTCTACAAATATAGCAACAGCCAGAGCGGTTGACAGCCAACAGCGACATCTACCTAGACACAAGAGGATTCGAGTAATGAATCGTCTTCTTTGGTCAACAGTTCCCTGATAGATGGAGAATAGCGGACTCGAACCGCTGGCCTCTGCGGTGCGATCGCAGCGCTCTACCAACTGAGCTAATTCCCCTGATTGACTTTTAATTTAGCATTTTAAATGCCCGATTGCCGAATCTCAAAGCCTTACAGGTCGCATTTGTATTGACTTTGGCAGACAGTCAACTACGTTAGCACGTAACTGCTAAAAACGTCAAGTGTTTTATGCTACTGGTGGAGTCGGGGCGATCGAGCAAAGTTGGGCTACTCTGTCCAATTCTAAATCAGCAAAATAGTCCACCGTCCAATTAGCTTGGCGCTGGATCATGTGAAACGGGTAAGTGTGAGTCACCCCCGCTACCTGAATCCCTGCTTTTTTCGCCGCTTCTATCCCTGCAAAAGTATCTTCTAATGCCAAACACTCGATCGCTTGCAAGTTAAATTCGGGATATTTTTGGTTGAGAAGTTCCACCGCCAACAGATAACCGTCGGGTGCTGGTTTGCTCGCCATCAAGTCGTCGCCTGCGACAATTAATTCAAAGTTTGCAGCCAAACCCGATCGATCTAACACTAATTCTATATCCGATCGCATTGCCGCGCTAACTACCGCCATTTTTAGTCCGGAAACCCGAATTTTGTCAATAAATTCTGCCACATCTGAATAAATGGGCAATTTTTCCAAACTATTGATTGCTTCCTGATAAGCTTGGGCCTTGCGAAGTAGCAAGCGATCGAGGTATGTTTCTGTCAGATATCGTCCCCGGCGCTTCAGCAGTTCGGTAATACAAGTGCGATCGCTCTTTCCCAAGCACACTTCCCGAAACTCCCCACGTTTGAGTTGGAGATTTTCGTCGAGCATTAGTCGATCGATTATTTTCTCGTGAATCGACTCGTCATTAATAATAACGCCATTAAAATCAAATAAAACTGCTTTTAGAGTCATTAGTCATTAGTTATTGGTTATTGGTTATTAGTTCTTGGTTATTGGTTATTGGTTATTGGTTATTGGTTATTGGTTATTGGTTATTGGTTATTGGTTATTGGTTATTGGTTATTGGTTATTGGTTATTGGTAATCGGAACACCAACTATCAACTGTCAACTGTCAACCGTCAACTGTCAACTGTCAACTGTCAACTGTCAACTGTCAACTGTTAACTGTCAACTGTTAACTGTCAACTGTTAATACATCAAGCTGGTGCTGGAATTCCCGGTAAATCACCATCCAAATCAGGAACCAAATCGATCGGATTCCAAACCTTCGCCGCCCGCACCGGTTCCAAATCTTCCCCAGGAAGAGGTTTCACACCCTGCGTTACCTGATGCACCCACCAGTAATCCTGAGTTTGCACCGCCGCGAATCCAGCAGCCCCCGCCCAAGCATCAATACTACCAGTTGCATAAGACTTAATATAAGGCTCTTCAAAGATATCAGTCAGCCACTCTGTCTGCCGCAAAGTTTTTTGGTTTCCGTCCAAAATTGCCACTTGTCCCCCAACCTTCAGCAATCGGAAACTTTCTCGTAAAATTGCCCGCGATACCGCAGGTGGCGTCTCGTGAAACAGCAAGGAAGCTGCAACTAAATCAAAGCTGGCGTCAGCAAAAGCCACGCTTTCGGCATTTCCGTGCAACCACTCGATATTTAAGCCGGCTTTTTGCGATTTCATTTCGGCGACTACCAGCATATATGGCGACAAATCCAGGCCGACAACTTCCGCTTCGGGAAAGGCTTGTTTGAGCATCAGCGTGGTTGAGCCAGTGCCGCATCCCAAATCGATGATTCGGCGCGGCTTCACCCGCACACCGTCTATTAAGCCTTGTCTGACGACTGTTTCGTGGGGAAGCAAAACGTATTGCGTAATTGGATCGTAGGAAACCGCTGCACTGGGGTTGAGGTAGCCGCCTTCGATGCCGTGAAAGTTTTGGCTGCTGTAATATTCGGGATAAACTAGGTTAGGTTGTCGGTGGCGATCGCCCGCTGCTTCCCAGTCGATACCTTCGTAGAGTCGTTTCAGTGCTTGTTCGTCGATCGCCAGTCGTATCAGAGGCGACAAAAAGCGTTCAAAAATTGTATCCTTGCCAACAGCCATAAAACTCCTTGCACAACAACTATTTTAATTTTAGCCAAAGCCAGCCAACTTAGCATTCACTAAATTTACTTTGCCAGAAAGAATTGGTTGAAAGCCTCTCCCTTGGGCGTAGAAATTAAAATCAGACTATTCATTATTCCAATCCTCTTCCTTGTAGGTAGAGGTCGCTCTTAAACTGTCAACTGTCAACTGTCAACTGTCAACTGTTGAACTGCGTTGCACTCATCCGTGGCGTTCCTTCCCTCTTCCTGCTTGCCTCTTGATGCTCGCCCGCGATCGGAATTTTTATCAAAAACTCCGTCCCCCCGCCCTTAGGTTGAGCAATTTTGATACTGCCGCCATGTCCGTCCACTACAATTTTGTAGCTAATTGCCAATCCCAAACCAGTGCCTTGCCCGACTGGTTTTGTAGTAAAAAATGGGTTAAAAATTTGGTCTTGAATGCTTTCGGGAATGCCAGGGCCGTTGTCGGCAATCGTCACCTTCAGAAATTTACCGCCATTTTGTCGAACTACTCCCGTGGAAATAGTAATGATTTTATCCAGGCGCTCGATCTCGTTCAAAGCATCCATCGCATTGCTCAGCAAGTTCATAAACACCTGATTTAGCTGAGACGGATAGCACTCGACTGAAGGCACTTTTCCGTATCTCTTGACTATATAAATCCCATTCTTGATCCGGTTGGAGAGCAGCAGCAAGGTATTTTCGATACCTTCGTGAATGTCCGCCAGTTTTTTGTCAGATTCATCGAGGCGAGAAAAGTTTCGCAAAGAAAGAACTATGGTGCGAATGCGTTCGGTTCCTATTTTCATAGAATTCAACATATGCGGCAAATCTTCCTCAATAAAATCTAACTCGATTGCTTCGGCAAACTCTTCGATTTCCGGAGTCACTTCTGGGAATGTTTGTTTGTACAAACTCACCAAATCTAACAAATCTTTAGTATATTTTGTGGTGTGAGGCAAATTAGCCGAAATGAAGTTAACCGGGTTGTTGATTTCGTGAGCTATCCCGGCCACCATTTGACCCAGGGATGACATCTTCTCGCTCTGCACTAAATGAGTTTGTGTTTTTTTGAGTTCATCTAAGGCACTATTGAGCAGTTTTACTTGGTCTTGGGTTTGACTGTAAAGGTGAGATTGATTGATGGCGATTGCCAGTTGGTCTGCCACAGCTTTTAACAATTGGATTTCCTCCCCGCTCCAAAACCAATGGGTAGCATGACTGCAAATTAAATAACCCTGCCGCTCGTTGTGAGTCTGGACATGGACGGCTAAATAGCTATTAGCTTTAAGTTCGATCGGTTGACTGGCACTCTGGAACCCAGTGTCGCTAGACAGAAGAATTGGCTCGCATTTATCGCTGCGGACTGACGAATTTTCCGAAAAGTAAGGATCGAACTCGATCGCTTCTTTGGGACACTCAAATTCGCATGATTCCCACAGAATTTGTAAGGTTTTATTTTGCGGTTCGTGCCAACCAAAAGCCGCCCGTTCTAGGTGCAATAAATTAACTATTTCTTCCACTGTACTTTGCACAATTATGTCTAGTTCTAGGGAATCTTGAATGCGTCCGGCAATGCGGTTTAGCATGGCTTCTCGCTCCGCTTGAACGCGATTGTTTTCGGAGGAGTAAATTAGCCAAATTGCTGCTAGCATTGCCGGGACGAGCAGTCCGCCGACGACGGATGTCAGCAAATTTAATGCTTGGAGTTGGGATTCAATATTTTCGCGGGGAATTACTAGAGCCATTGACCAGTTAACTTCGCTGAGGGAAGCATAGGCTACATACACCCATTTGTCATCTATTTTTACCAGTTCGATATTCGTCTGATGGCTGGTCATATTGCGCGCAATTGCCGCTAATCCTGGGTCTTGTGATTTTAAAAAAGTTGGGGCTGGCAGGTCGATAGTTCCGATTAATTTATTGTTGGGATGAATAATTGGCACTCCTGCTGAATTAAGCACAAAAGCATAGCTGTCAGAACCGTACTGCAAGCTGTTAGCTACAGAGGCTACTCGGTCTACTTTAATGCTGCCTGCAAGAACTCCAATTACTTTGTTTGGAGTGGGAGGCAATTCCCAAAGTGGAGCTGCAATGATGATTGTTGAAAGCTTGCTGCTGCGTCCGATTAGCGGGTCGGAAACGTTGACCTTTCCGTTCATTGCCTTTTGAAAGTGTTGGCGGTCTTTGGTGTTGGTGTTAGTGCCTAAAGTGTTCTGCACCGATCCATCGGCTTGAACTAATGACAATAAGAAATACTCTTTTAACCTGTAGGTTTCTCCTTGCAAAATTGGTTCAACTAATTTCCAATCGAGAGTGCGAACAGTAGGAGAGTAAGCAATGGTTTCTATTTCTGCTTTGCGACTGCTGAGCCACTTATCGATTTCTTCACTGCCTTTTTCTAATTTTAATAGTGCTATTGCCTTTAAATTGTCGAGGATTAGTCCGCGCACTACGAAATAGCTAATGCAAGCAGTGGTGCTAATAGTTAAAGCCGTGCTGCCCAGTATTAGTAGTGTCAGCAAATGGCGGCGCTGCCGTCTGTGCTGCCAAAGACTGTGCGCTTGCTGCCACCGCAATTGAGCAGAATTACTTATTTTTTGCCACAAGCGGCGCAGCTTTTTTGTTTGATGGGGCGGCTGCACAGACACAGTTCGGGCTTGATTTGCTGGGTTTTGCATCATCAAATGTTCTCGTCGAGAGTCTAATAGATCAAACGGCATTTGTTATTCGTAATCCGGCAGAATTAATATTAGATAAATAGTGAGGGTTTGAGTCCTCATTGGTTATACCAATCAGGGGTTATACCACTTTTATTGTAGATTTTTGATTAAACAATTGAAAATGACTGATTAATCTTGGGATGAAGAACAGAGTTTACAGTGACGTTGTTTGAGAGAAATGGCATTACATTTCTGACTTCACAAATAAATTCCGATCGCGCGATAGCATTCGGTTTTAGCATCAACTTGATATTCAGACTTTCCCTTTGCTTACTTGATATTAGTGATTTAAGATATAGTGGTTGTCAATTTTCGTGAGGTACTTGTCAGTGATCTTACGAATTGCCAATCTGTGACCTGAATCACTTGAGAATTGCTATATCATTAATATCTATCTCGTTTTTATAACAAAATTCTTGTAAATAACACAGAGAAAATACGGAGTTTTTTAAATTAGCAATGTATTATAATGTAGGGTGAAATCTCTGTTGACAATTTGACAAATTTGCGGTATTGATTCAAGGAGAAATTTTTGCGTCCAAAGCTTTTTTGGCCAAGCGGGTTGCATAAACGGTGAGGGCGATCGTTGCTATTAAACCAATGCCGTACAAAGCCCACTCAGCAGTAGTGCGCGATCGCCCTGGCGATCCGATTGCAGCCAAACTACCAGCCAGGGAACCGATATAAACATACATCACGGTTCCGGGAATCATGCCGATCCAAGATGCGAAAAAATAGTCTCTGAGAGATACCTGCGTGACTCCCAAAGCATAGTTGAGCAAATTAAATGGAAAAATTGGCGACAGTCGCGTCAGCAGTACAATTTTCCATCCTTCAGAGGCAACTGCGGAGTCGATCGCCTGAAACTTGAGATTACCTGCTATCTGTTTGGAAACCCAATCGCGAGTTAAATACCTACCTGTTAAAAAAGCGCAAGTAGCACCCAAAACCGATCCGATGGAAACGCAAACCGTGCCGCCAAGAACTCCGAACAAAACGCCAGAACCGAGAGTTAGCAAGGAACCTGGGATAAATAAAACTGTTGCTATGATGTAAATTAGAATAAAAGCTGCGGGGCCCCAAGGGCCGAGATTGGCGATCGACTCCAGGGCATTTTTCAGAATTCCTTGAAAATTGAAAAACTTGGCCGCCACAATCAAAGCCACAGCTAAACCAATCCCTAAAAACAGTTTCCACTTATTTGATGGTGGTGGATTTTGTTCATCGGGCGATCGCAAATCATTCATTATCTAAACTCCTAAGTCTAAATTGCTTGCAGGGTCGTTTTATTATCGGAAAAATAAACCTAAAACTACCGAAATCATCGCTCAATTGTCGGCCCGCACTTGGGCCAAGGTACAAAGGTATAGCGGTTATCAGAAAGATTCGCGGACGTTGTTGGGCCCCGGCCTCCTGAGTTTATTGGTTTTGCAAGCTGTCTGTCATACCTCATCTTTTTGAGAAAGGCTATATGTAGGGTGCATCTGGCGCAAGGCAAATATGTTTGTAGGGGGGAAGCATGACCTCCGTGAATATAAGATTATAACTAATAACTTATATGCGGTCATGCTTCGCCCTCTTCACAAACCATATGTACCCGGTACGTAATTGCGTTTTTTGCGCTTTTTCCTGATATTAGCAAAGAGCGCTGAAGCGCAACTACATACCTATCAAGGTACCGCCGCAGCTAGAACCGCTACCCGCCGTACAGCCGTAACAATAAGCAGCAGTTTGCACCTCTTGAATTACATCTAAACTACCAGATTCTAGCAATTTAGCAACAGTTATCCTTTCCCCGCTGTCAGTTTTCGCGGGCAGATTTTCCATTTGGTTAAAATCGCAGTCGTAAACATTGCCCAAATAGTCGATCGACAATTCGTTCCGACACATTAAATGATCCAGAGTACCAAAATTAAAATTATTCTCCAAAAACTCCAGATAAGGCTTGTGCAGTTTTTTGTGTTCCAAATGAAACTTAGTCCGTCCCACAGGCAAATTAGTAATTGCGAACAAGTGATTAAAACCAATCCCAAAATGTTCGGCTAAATACACCTGATAATCTTGCTGTAACTTTCCCTGTTCCGCCGCCAGCGAAAACTTATCTGTGGTCGGCACCTGTGGATTGTACACTAAATCCAGAATTAAATTTGGGTTTTTTCCGTATCCCAACTGATTTAGCTTTTGCAGCGCCCGAATTGAACTGTCAAAAACACCGTTGCCGCGCATTTTGTCAACATTGTCAGCTTGGTAACAGGGAAGCGACGCCACAATTCTGAGTTGGTGTTGCGCGCAGTATTCGGGAATATCTTCAAAGCCTTTCTCAAAATAAATCGTCAAATTAGAACGAACAATAACCTCTTTACCTGCGGCCCTTGCAGCTTCCGCCAGCGGTTTAAAACCGTAAAGCATTTCGGGAGCACCGCCCGTGAGGTCAACAGTTTGAATTTGAGGAAAACGGCGAATGATTTCAATTAATTGTTCGCATATTTCCGGGGAAAGTTCTTCAGTTCGTGTTGGGCTAGCTTCTACGTGACAGTGAGTGCAAGCGAGGTTGCAGCGTTTCCCTAGATTAATTTGTAAAACTGCGATCGGCTTTTTAGTTAAAGCTGAGTTGAGTTTGTTTTTGAAAGGTGTGATTGCGGTCTGAATCATGTGCTAAATTTTTTAGTTTGCGATCGCAACGAAATTTAGAGGCATTCCGGGGAACGCCTCTGATAATTTAGCACTAATTCTGGGTAAGCGACAAATCCTCGGCGGTTAGAAACCGCGGCTACAAAAGCAAAGTCTGCCTCCGCAGACTGAAGACAAATTCTTGATTCTTCAACCCGCAAGCGAGTGGGTTTTGTTTCTGTAGTTGCGATTTCAGTAAAGATTCAGGTGAAAAATAGTTGACTGAGATCGGAGAAATATGGTAATATAGTCGGGTGATAAAAAAATAAGAGTTACCACCACTAAAAATAAAAGTATTTGAGCAGTTGAGCGGCGAGTAAAGGTATCTGGCGGTTCTCGCTCCATGTTTCGGTTTGAACAAACTGCTGATTTGTTATCTGTGATTCAGACTTGTCGGTTTCAAGCTAAAAGCGCAATGGCTTTTTTCCGTGATGCTCTATCTGCCCAAGATGAGTAACTTTTTCATGCCTTCTCTGATTCCCCAATCAAAGACCTGAATCCTTACGCCACCCCTAGCCAGGAGAACCCATCGTGTCTATCCTCTCAAACGATCGCTATAAAGTTATAAAATCCCTGATTGCTTCTGTTGTTTCTCTGGTTGTTTTAGGAGGAATCGCGATGCGATCGCTTCCCTACTTGTGGAAACCGAAAGTACAAGCGAAAGCCTTAACAATTGGAACGTTAAGCGATCCAAAATACAACGGCGACCTAGTAGATTATTTACAAAAAGAGTTGATTCCCAGTAATTTTATTGAGTTCTTTCTAGATAAAAAAATAGATTTGGCGATCGATGGTGACCAGAATCTAGCTTACCAAGAAGCTAAGAATCGAATAGCTAAGAAACAGTGGGATATTGCCTTTACCCTGTCTCCGATCATTTCTGTTGCTGCAAAAGATAATGGCTATAGGTTTGTCGCTTTAATGTTTACTGAAAAGCCGCCTTATTATCAGTCTGCATTGTACGTCAGAGCGGACAGCCCAATTCAATCTCTCAATGACATAACACCAAGCACCGTAATTGCCTTGGGCGGCTTCAACTCAGCATCGAGTTTTTATATGCCCGTTTACGATTTGTATGGAAAAACGCTAAAGGTAGATATGGGCCACCGAGGGCAGGAAATTCGGGAAATGGTGAGGACGAGAAAAGCCGATTTGGGTGCGGGGGCTTTAGGAGATACAGTCAAAAACGAGCCCGATATCCGCATCATCCACCTGAGTCGAGATATTCCGGGTTCAGGAGTATATCTCTCTCCGGAGCTTTCAGAATCAGACACAAAAACAATCCAAACAGTTTTGCTGAACGCCCCTAAAAACCTTCAAAAAAAAGCCAACTATGGCGCAGGTTTAGAACCAAAATATACGGCTTTTATGGAAATTATCCGAAGAACCGAAGAAGTTTTAGGGTGTTCTGATTTTAGTCAAAACCCCGTTAGTTTCTTTTGTGCAAATGCTTCGGGTACAGTTACCTCAAAAGTCATTAATACAGAGAGTGGGATCCGAGGTCGAGTCAATGGTTGGAAGCGCCCGAATGCTGAGACAGTTTGGTTAACTTTAATAGGAGAAGATAATCAAGTTTATCGGGTGGTAGTATCCCCACAAATTCTCAATCAAGTGCCGGGTGCTGCCAATGTGCTGGAACTCCAGAATAAAAAAATTAAAGTTATGGGGTTAGTCCCGAATAAAGGAGGTGATGGAATGTTGGAGTTAAATATTACAAATTCTGGGGAATTGCAAGTTTTATGAACAAAAACATAATCATACCGAAGGTAGATTGATAAATATATACATGCTCTAGGTATTTGAGCATAATATCTAGCAACATTGGGAATCTATACGATGTTATCAGTTTAACAGAATGGCTAGAATCTATCCGTTACGGGAATATCACTTGTACTTTAGTAGATTTGTAAGGATTCAGATCTAAAAACTTGCGGCTCCAACGCTTATCTGGCAAGGGTTTTATGGCAAAATAAAGGTTTTTGTTTTTCATGGCTGATTGTCAATAAAGGACGAAAATCTGCCTTTTTTAGTCCTTTATTGACAATAGAGATTGATTTAGCATCAAGCTCCATATCTAAAGTCTTTGCCCAGCAAGGAGTTATGTTACCTGAATCCTTACCAACTTCAATTGCCGGGTAATTCTAAAACTTACCTCATTTTCGGTTGCACTTAGATAGGTCGGAGAGGTCTTATTTGAGGCTTTCAACTAATTTTTCAACTCGTGCTTTAATTTCACCTCGCACGCGGTGAAAAGTTTCGATTGGTTGTCCGTCGGGATCGTCGAGTTGCCAATCTTCAAATACTTCTCGCAATACCCACGCTTCAGGTAAATTCACGCCGCAGCCGCACAGAGAAATTACTGCGTCATAGTCTTCGGCATTGAATTCGCTTAAGGCGTTAGATGTTTGATCGGTGATATCGATGCCGATTTCGGACATGACTTGAATTGCTGTCGGGTGAACTCTGCTTAATTCTAAACCGGAACTGGTGACGGCTATTTTGTCTTTGCCGAGGGTTTTAGCGAATCCTTCTGCGATTTGCGATCGACAGGAGTTTCTTTTGCACACGAACATTACTTTTTTCATGGTTTTTGTTGGTTGTAATATAAAATTTGTTCGTAGTGAGGACTTTAGTCCTCATAAAAAGCAGAGGACTAAAGTCCTCACTACGAACCCTAACGATCGCCTTAATTAACTTCCAGAGCGCGATTTGCGATCGCGATCGCCTCCTTGGCCGCTTGTTCCTTGCGTTCGCTGTGGCGATCGGTCAAATAGTCTGTGTGCTCGCGCAACAGCAGGGTAAACTTGTACAATTCCTCCATAACGTCGATCGCCCGATCGCGAAAAGGTGAATCCTTCATCGTCCCATCATCATGAAACTCCTGATAAGCCTTAGCAACCGAAGACTGATTGGGAATCGTAAACATCCGCATCCAGCGGCCCAAAATTCTCAAAGTATTCACAGCATTAAAAGACTGCGAACCGCCGCTAACCTGCATCACCGCCAAAGTCCGGCCTTGAGTCGGTCGAACGGCCCCAATACTTAAAGGAATCCAGTCAATTTGGTTTTTGATAATACCCGTAATATTGCCGTGCATTTCTGGACTCGACCAAACTTGACCCTCCGACCAAAGGCTCAATTCCCGCAACTCTTGAACCTTGGGATGCGTATCGGGAACGCTGCCATAAATCGGCAATTCCCGAGGATTGAAGAACCGAACTTCTGCACCGAAACCCTCAATAATTCGAGCCGATTCTTCGGCCAATAAACGGCTGTAAGAACGCTCTCGCAAAGAGCCGTATAAAAACAGGATTCTCGGTTTGTGCGTGAAATTTGCCATAATCCTTTCAATGAAAATCCCGAAACCCGTTAGATATTTGTCGGTAAACAGCGACGGCTAGCTGCGCGCCCCAAATTGGAGCAACCCAGTAAACCCAGTGGTGTTCCCAAATGCCACCAATTAAGGCCGGCCCGAGCGATCGCGCCGGATTCATGCTCGCTCCCGTAATTGGCCCCATAAATGCAGCTTCCAAGCCTACAGTCAAGCCAATTGCTATCCCCGCAAAACCGATATGAGCGCGCCTGTCAAGCCCCGAACCCAGAATGACAAACATCAGGATAAAAGTCAGAACTGTTTCTAAAATTAGAGACTGCAACCAATTACCGTTAAGAGGAATAGTTGCACCGAGATTTGCCACTTTTCCTAAGCTAATTAGTAGCAGTGTGGAAGCTGCGATCGCCCCCGCACACTGCGCCAAAATGTAAGGCAAAACTTTGTATTTTGGGAAAAAACCGCTCGCCCAAAATCCTAAGGTTACGGCTGGGTTAAAGTGGGCGCCGCTGATATGCCCGATCGCATAAATCATCGCGGCTACAACTGCACCAAATACAAAACTAATGCCCAAATGAGTGACAGCACCACCGCTAATTTTGTTCACCATCACCGCGCCGGTGCCTGCAAAAACTAGAATAAACGTGCCGAGGCATTCCGCGATCGCTTCTCGACTGCAATCTCGATTTTCGCCAAAAGCTAACTTCTTTGCTGCTGCACCCATCGCTCTCAACTCATTGGTTCCAAATCATCATATCAAAAAAAATTGATACGTCAAGTCTCAAGGTTCGTAGTGAGGACTTCAGTCCGCATTTGGAGAGGACTGAAGTCCTCACTACGAACCAATAGCGGTTACTTTAACGCAGATCTTGCTAATCAAGAAATATTGATATGTCAACCTGCATCGGAACAAGGGCGCGCCGGCAGCATCTGACTCAAGCGGCGGTACTCGGCGAGGTACTCTTCCAGGGCGAGAAACTGAGCTAAATTGAGGCTGTAGTAGATCCAGCGGCTTTCTTGGCGGCTGCGAACTAAAGCGGCTTCTTTTAGGGTTTTGAGGTGAAAAGAGAGTTTAGACTGAGGGACACAAAGCCGATCGCACAAGTCGCAAACGCACAACTCCTGTTGGCGCAGCAACTCCAGAATCTGAATCCGCAGGGGGTCAGAAAGAGCGTGAAAGCCAGCGGAGACCAATTTTTCGGAAATCTGCGGTGGTGGGAGGCGATCGGGCGTAGCCCTAGAATTTTTAAGCATCAATTATTTTGAAAAAATCCATACAAAACATCATACTTTCTCAAGCTTCATCCCAGAAAATAGTTGCATTTATGATTGAAATATCCTTCCGAGTAGATATTACTTCGGATTCTGTACCCGCGCCGGCACATCAGTCAATCCGGCTTTTTGCATCAGCGAAATCACGCCTACAGATAGAACCCCACCAATCACTACTCCGACAACTATCAGAATCAGAAATAATTTTTGGAGAGTTTTTTTAGTAGCTGGGTGGTACTGCCTCGGCAACTCTTCACCTCGATCGTCAAGTTGTTGCTCTAAGGGGTCTAGCGGATCGGATGGATTTGAGTTAAAAGGATTCGGTGCTTGATTCATGGCTAGTTATGGTTAAAGGATGTAAACAACTATTTTAACTTGCGATTTGCCATCACAGCTTACATCATACATTCAGAATTTTACTCAACACTCGATAAAATTTATTAAGATACCGAGGATTTTAGAAACATTATTGATAAAATATTCGTCGGTATCAATCTCGATCGCAATTCCTTCTAGCTTAAAGAATTTCCAGATACTCCCAGTTGTCACAACTCCATAAATTGTCTGAATGTTATTTTCTTGACGCTGGTTAAATATTTGTGCTGCGATTCTGCCATGCACTGCCCTAAGCCGGATAGAATGTTGTCGTTTTTTGCTTCAACCAAAGCGATGACTGGGGATTCAATGACTAGCTGTTCGGGCGATCGGCTAATTAGAAAATCGCAATAACCGCTCAAACCCCTAGCAGGGTCTACAGTAAATTACCCAGCACTGACCTGAGTACAGGTACAGTGTGGGCTTTCAATAGCCCTGAAATGATCTTGCACATTGCAAAATAATCTCGAACCTTCAGGCTTATTTACGAAAGCCCCAATAGCAGCAATATTTTTACTGCCGTTTAAGTCTGCATCACCTTTCCATCCACAATGACCACAAGCAAACTTTTTGCCGTTTCTATAAGATTCACCCTGTACGGGCTGAATATGATTGCATTTGTGGCACATTTGGCTAGTGTATCTAGGCTCAACAAACAAAATCTTTACGCTATGCTTTATGGCTTTGTAGATTAGGAATTGGCGCAACTGGAAAAACGCCCAGCTATTGCTAAGTCTTCGCTCTTTTTTCGAGCGTGGCTGCTGATTAGTCCGCTCCCTAATTCCAGTCAAATCTTCCAAAGCTATAACTTGTTTTTTGTGTTTCGCGCTGGTTACGATACGGTGACTGATGGTGTGATTTACCCAAGTCTGAAAGTGTTTTTCCTTGCCCGACAACCGTTTCAACAATTCTCGACATCTGCGCCGAGAACTGCGAGTGCCTTTCGCGGCTTTTCGCTGGATATTTGCTCTCAACTTGGCATAATGATTTCTAACTTTGGTAGTTTCTTTACCGCTAAATGTATCTCCATCGGAAGTAACTGCAATGTCAGTCCTACCCAAATCACAGCCCAAAACTCGATCGCTTGGTGGAGGCTCGACTGGCTGAGACTCAAGCTGAATGTTCAGATAGTAACTACCATCTTTCCGTTTGCACAAAGTAGCAGTCTTGGGTTTTTGACCTTTCAACAATCCAAGTTGGTAGTTTCCGATGGCCAGTGCAAACCGCTCCCTACCAACAATAGTAGTCAAACTTACCGTCCAATCTTTTTCCCTGAAAGAAAAGATACGAGCATCGTAAGTGACGCTAGTAGGAGCAAACTTGTTGACTGGCGAACCATCTTTTTTGGCTGTTTTTCTGTTACCAGAAACCCGTCTGATAGCATGGATTGCCAACTGCGCCGAAAGTCCAAACATATCTCTGACATCGTGATATATCAAGGATTGCATCGCCAATTCGTTTGTCAGAGTTGGCGATACAGTTTGATTCACATATTCGCAAGCATTCGCGAACGCCTGAAGTGTTGCATCAATTTTGATGGACTGCTCAGGCGTTACTTGGAGTTTGCAAGATACTGTCAGGACTTGTTTCATGGCATAATTCTATCACGCATTGAAGAAATTTTGTCTGCGTTTATAAATAATTTGTTCAGCTCTTAAGCCTCACGCGCATTCCTCCCGTCACTCAAGGTCGTACCGTGTTTGGTGCGGGACTCCTGCTGTTTTAGTTGAACTCTCTACCTGAAAATAAACTCATCCGTTCCGGCTGCCGTTTTTTGATTTCAACTAATATCGGCGCGACAATTAGCTCGGAGCGAGCTTTATCGGAATTAATTTCTAGTGCTAAAGGTAGATTGAATTGCAAAGTTTCTTGCAAAAAAATGCTGGGTTCTATTTCGGGGATGTCGGCAAACAAGCCAACCTCCTAGTAAAAGTTATGCCAAAATTTCTCTTAATTTGTTCGATGCTAAATTGACTGTACGGCATTTAACTCCCTCTTCCAACACAATCAAAAAACCTCTATAGCAATCCTAAATCATTTGTGAATTTCTTACTCCCTCCCCTTAATAAGGGGAGGGTTGGGGTGGGGTAAAAAACTTTACGACTCCTGCAAGGACTGCTCTCGCCCTCATTCACTCTCTTGTCTTGAAAAACATCTGCGTTTATCTGTGTTTATCTGCCCTGCATCTGCGGTTGTTCTATCAATCAAAGATTTAGGCAATTCAAGTCTAATAACTTGTTTAAAACATCGCAAACGGGTCAGGGCGGGTTTATCTGATTCTACTACTTTTACAGATTTTCGGTGAACCCGCCTCTAAAAAATTTTAGGCTTCTGCTTTCTCTAAGCGATTGAGAGAAAATGTTGCGGCCTCAGCTACTTGAGAATTTTTATCTTTTTCTAAGTATTTCAAAGCCGAAACACTCTTCACACTCGGCAAATTTCCCAAAGCTTCAGCCAGCCTCTGACGGATCAGCCAATCTTCTGACTGAGCAAAGTTGAGGATGCGATCGATCGCATCAATTGCCTTAATTTCGCCCAAAGCCGAAATCGCCGCCTGCTGGATCACCACTTGTTCGCAGTCGAGAGCTTTCAGCAGCACGTCGCGAGCCCGCGGATCTTTGAGATTTCCCAGAGAAACCGCCGCACTAAAGCGCACCAGCCATTCAGTATCTTCGTAAAAAGCGCGCACCAAAGCCTCAAAAGCTCTGATATCTTCCAGATAGCCCAAAGCGCCAGCAGCGTCAGCGCGAATCCCGTAGTCCGGGTCAGTTTCTAGCAATTTGACTAGAATGGGATAGCACTCTGCTGTCGGTTTGACTCCGAGAGCAAACACAGCCATCGATCGCACTTGCAAACTTTCGTCGTTCAACACCTTTTTAATCAAAGGTACAGCCGTTTCAGCCGACACGTTTCGTAAGTTAGCCAAAGCCACCATGCGATCGGCTGAGTTTTCGCTTTCTAACTTGGCTGCAATTTGCTCTAAGCTTAAAGTTGTCATTATCGGTAAATTTTGTAGTAAAACTTTACATTCTGCTTATTTTGATTATAGGGGAGTCTCAGGAAAAAAGCAGGGAGTAAAAACCGCCCCAAGATTAGCGATGAGTGAGATTGCTGATTAGTGAGATTATTAATCTAAAGCTCAGATTGCATGAAAATAATTAATTAGAAAGTCTATTATTTACAATTCAAGCACAGGCGAGATGTTTGGGCCGTTCCCTAAGGCAAAGCCTGCTCGTTGATACCGTTTTAACAAAATAATGAAACTGTAGGGAAGCTCCAAACCCTTATGCACTAAGCGATTACCAATCGACAATCAAAATTTGAAAATCGAAAATGGTATTACCCTTCCTCCGATCACCTGCAATTAACTATGCCCTTTTATCACCCGCCCTTTTACTCCTCAGCCTTAGAACAAGCGATCGACCGCTACCCCCTAACTGCCGGGCCAGAAACTTCCTTAGCAGTGGCGATCGCCCTGATGAGTCAGTTGCAAAACAGTTGTCCCCTAGTCAAAGGGCCTTTACCCTCAGACAAGGGGGCGATGAGCGAATCATCACCGCCGGACAAGGTGCGGGCCCGCTGCGTCCTCGTCGTGCAGAACCAGCAGACTATCACCACAGGCAACTTATCCGAAAACCCCAGTCGCGGGCTGTTAATCGGCATATTAACCCCCGCCGACTTGGTGAGGCTGATTGCTTCTGGCAAAATAAACAGCCTGCAAAAAGTAGCCCTGCACAAAATACCAATTGCCGAAGTCATGTCCCCGGTGTCGGTTTCCCTCACAGAATCAGACGATCAAGACGTGTTTACCGCTTTATCGTTATTTCGCCAGCACCGAATTCGCTATTTGCCGATTGTCAATCAATTCCGGCACTTGGTAGGAGTGCTGACGCGGGAAAGAATTCGTCAAGTATTGCAACCTTCCAACATTCTCAAATTGCGGCGAGTAGCAGAATTGATGACTACGCCAATTACAGCACCCCACACCGCCTCGCTGCTGAGCGTAAGCGAACTGATGTCAGAGCATCAAGTCAGTTGCGTAGTCATTACCAAAAACAAAGAATTAACAATGGAGAAGCCTAAAGAGGACTCTACCTCCGTTTTTCACTATTCCTTTCACCAACCTTTGGGAATTGTTACCGAATACGACATCGTGCAGGCACAGTATCTCGAACTAAATTTCGAGAAAACCCCAGCTCAAAAAGTCATGAGAACTCCCCTGCAATTTCTGGAACCTTCCGATTCCCTGTGGACGGCACACAAACAAATGCAGCAGCAACAAGTGCAGCGGTTGGTAGTGTGCGGCGGGCGCGGAGAACTGCTGGGAATTATTACTCAAACCAGCTTGCTCAGAGTTCTCGATCCGACCGAAATGTACCGAGTTGTCAAACAGTTGCAGCAGTCGGTTTATCAACTGCAATCGGAAAAATTGGAACTGCTGCAAAGCCGCAATGCTAAATTGGAACAGCAGGTGCGCGAACGGACTGCCAAACTCCACGAACAGGTGCAGCGCGATCGGCTGTTAACTCAAATTTCCTTCCGGATTCACCAATCCTTAAACCTCGAAGAAATTCTCAATGCCAGCGTCGATGAAGTCCGGCAAGTTTTGCAAGCCGACAGAGTAGCGATCGTGCGTTGGGAGTCGAGCAATTTTGGCATTTTTGTGGCAGAATCCGTTGCCCCCAAGTGGTCTTCTATCTTGGGAGAAATCATGCCAGACAATATTTGGCAGGAAGCTGCGTTTGCGATCGAACAGGAGATCTATGCCGTCCCAGACATCGACAAAGCTAGTTTGAGTGCCGAAAATTGTGCGCGGTTGCAGCAAGCGCAAATCAAAGCTTATTTAATTGTACCAATTTTGCAAGACGGCAATTTGTGGGGGATGATGTGCGTTCATCAGTGTTCCAAATCCCGGAAGTGGCAGGCTTCGGAATTGGATTTGCTGCTGCAACTGGCAACTCAAATCGCGATCGCCATTCAGCAAGCCCAACTCTACCAGCAAGTACAAAATCTCAATGCCGACCTCGAACGCCAAGTCCAAGAACGCACCACCCAATTGCAACAAAAAGTGCAGGAACTCCAGCATTTAAACGTTCTAAAAGATGAATTTCTCAGCACGGTTTCTCACGAATTGCGGACGCCTTTATCTAATATGAAAATGGCTATTCATATGCTGAGAATTTCTCCCACACCAGACCGACGCCAGATTTATTTAGAAATTTTAGAAACAGAATGTACTAGGGAAACCGATTTAATTAATGCTTTGCTCGATTTGCAGAGGCTCGAAGCAGCAACTTGTCCGATCGACCTCGAACCAGTAAACTTAGATGTGTGGCTGCCTACGATTATCGACCCGTTTTACACCCGAGCCCAGAACCGCCACCAGCATTTGCGAGTAGAGTTCGATCGCCACCTCCCCACGATCAGTTCCAACCGCGCTAGTTTGGGACGAATTTTAGCAGAACTCCTCAACAATGCCTGCAAGTATACTGCCAATGAGGGCGAAATCTCTTTAAAAGTTGAGTGCAAAAAGGGAGACGGGGAAAAAGCAGAAAGCGCGGAAAATTCCGCACAAGCAAGTGTTAGGGCTTCGGAAATTCAATTTACATTCAGCAATCAATCTTCCATTGCGATCGAAGAATTGCCTCGAATTTTCGATAAATTTTATCGAGTTCCCAATGCCGATCCCTGGAAACAAGGAGGTACAGGTTTGGGTTTAGCTTTGGTTCAAAAACTTGTGGAACAGTTACAGGGAAAAATTGAGGTTGAAAGCAGCAAGGGCTGGACTAATTTTACTGTCACATTTCCCACCAAGCCAGATGCGAATTAGTTCGCTACCAGCCGATTTTATATCTGAGATTGACTTGCAGCATTGAATCTGGGAACTTGAACAGGAGTCTAAAATTTTGGGGTGGGTCATCTTTTTTACTCTTATACCAACGGTCAACGGTCAACGGTCAACGGTCAACGGTCAACGGTCAACTGTCAACGGTCAACTGTCAACTAAGAGGGCAGGCACGCACCATCCACTGCCCCTACAACTGTCAACTGTCAACTGTCAACTGTCAACTGTCAACAGAATCTCATTCTTTTTTGGGAGCTAGTTTGTGGATGCCTGACGGTACTGGTGTCAAATTCAAATATTCATGTTTATCTTCCACGAGTGATGATGCTTTAGATATTTGATACTTCTTGCCTTTGGTAGGATTATTAGCCACGGTGCCCAAGCAGGGTATGCCAAAATTTTCTAATTGACTGAAAACAGTTTTGACTACAGAAGACTTCACCTGGCGAACTGATACAACCATGAGTATTCCATCTGTGCGCGCCGCTAAAAAATTCGCATCTTTACTGTCAACCAGCGGTGGGGTATCGTAGATAACTAGGTCAAATGTGGCGTGCAGTTCTTCCATTAAATACTGCATTTGAGATGAGGCAAGCCGTCTGGCAGTACCGGGGACAGGAATACCGGCTGTTAATACAAACAGATTATCTGCTAGGTGCGATCGCTGGATAATTTCATCCGGTTCATTTTTATTTTCTAGCAAGTTGCTCAATCCATTGACATTAGGCAGTTCCAACAGCCTGTGCAGGCTGGGCGAATGCAAGTTCGCGTCTACCAACAGCACTCGCTGACCCGCCAGCGCTGCCACGTGGGCTAGGTTTAAAGCAACGGTAGATTTGCCTTCGCCAACTGTAGCCGAACCAACTACCAAAGAGCTAATCGTTCGATTTGAAGAAAGAAAGCGGATATTAGTATAAAGAGAGTCAAAAGCTTCTATAAATTCCGAAGCATTTTTATGATTCCCCTGTTTGCCTTCAAGATAAGCATAGGCATTAGCAATAGAAGGCGGAAATTTTTTAGCATTTTTGTCACGAGGAATTACTCCCAATAAAGGCGCATCAAACGCATCTTTAATGTCATCAGCACAGTAGAAAATGTTGCGGATTTTTTCAATAAGAATAGCCGCTCCCAGACCTAACACGAGTCCTCCAAAAATTCCCATCACAAAGTTGTTTGTACTTTTCGAGGCAACTGGAATGAATTTGTTTGATTTGAGATCTTTTGGTATCTGGGGTTGAGAAATAATTTCCCAAGGTATTTGGCTTTGGGCTGCTTGGACGCGCAGAGTTTCCCGCTGAGTTAAAAGTTGCTGGCGGCTGGTGGAGGCTATGTCTAATTGCTGTTGCAGCTCGTTGTAGCGACGAGCTACAATCGGAAAATCTCTTAATTTTCGGGTCAACTCTTCTTTACTTTGGGCGATCGCCTGACTGCGAGCTTCTAAGACTTGAACTTGGTTCGCAGTATCCACCAATTGTTTGATCAAGCCTATGCGAATCGAGTTTTGAAAATTCTGAACTTTAGAATTGGCTTGAGAGCCTACCAAATTTTGCCCCAAAATGCGATCGGTTTGCTTGTTGAGCAAAGCTACTAAATTTGCCCGCTTGCGCTCTAAAGCTTCCACTATCGGGTTAGCAGATTTAAACCGAGCTGTTTCTACAGCAATCTGACCTTCTACTTCCTTAACCTTGGTCAGCAACTCTTTATATTGAGGTTCTTCACTTAAAGCTGAAGCCGCAATAGCTTCATTTGGTGTAAAATCTAATTGTTTTTGCAAATTAGCGTACAGCATTTTCTGTTCCTGAAGCAACCTTTGAGTTTCTAACTCTAAAGTTTCCATAGCGCGAACTTGCACGATCAATTGCCCGCCTTGTTCTTTAGGATCGGTAATTTTTTGCTGCTGCTGTATCATCTGTAACTCAGACTTCAGGTCATTTACACGCTTGTTGAGTGCCGGAAGCTGGTCTTCAATAAAATTAACACCTTGACCAAGGCGAGTCTTGCGTTCGTCAAGGCTGTACTTTAAATATTTCTTTTTAGTTTCTTCTAAAACAAACTGAACTAAGTTGGGATCTTGCCCCAGGAAACGAACTTCCAAAATTTTAGTTTGCGTCAACTCATTTTCTCCCATTCGCAACACGAGTAATCCTTTTTTAAGAAGTTCCTCGGTCATTTCTGGATATTTTTGTTGGACTTGTTTGGTAATAGCCGACAACATCTGAGGACTCTGGAGAATTTGAAGCTGAGTTGGATAGTCCAAACTAAAAAATTCTCGACTAGGCGCTCCACCCCCCTCACCGCGACTGGCGAGGGCAGATGCGTCGGTAAGTCTTGCCTCCGTTGTCACGGGTTCCACCAGTATCCGAAAATCGCCTTGATATGTTTTCTTGCCTCCCTTGACCTTGTAATAAACAGCACCGCCTGCTAGAGCTACAATCGCAATGATGACTAGGGCTTGTCGTTGAAAAGTCCTGAACAAGGGCTTTAGATTCAATGCTTTCTGGGGGGCGCCACCTAACTCTTCTCCCTCGTCAACGGGAAATTGCTGCACCTGTCTGCTCTGGTTGCTAATTGGTACGATATGAGCGTCCTGTTCTTTTTCCATGTTGACCTCTTTCATATTGTTTTGGTAAAATCAGCTTGGTTCTGCGAGCCTTCTGGTTGATGCTTTCACCCTTGACTTCAGGATATCACACGAAATTCTGGGTTGGTTGGTTCTGTTTCCTGCCAATAGTTCTCACTACTTTCACATAATATACAAAAATAACTAAATTCATATCTTGTACCGACTGCAAAAGTTATTTTACTAACTGAATAGAGAGTTGTCTCCAACTGTATTTCTGGTGGCTGTGTTCTGCTTGTATTCAGGGTTTATGGGTGACTCTACCTACTTTTTCGGATGTCGCTGAGCTTCTTCGCAGCTTCCGCACAACTTTACCAAAATTTTACAATTTTACAATTTTACGTCACACCTCGGTGGCCGATCGCCCTGGTATTGCCTTGTCATCTCTGCCATTTTTGCGATCGCCACCAATAGCAGCACTACCTGTTAACTTACCCACGAACCGATCGGCTAAAAAGTTTTGCATTTTATACGTAGATATAATTAACACCATTGGGCCGATTTGTGGAACGACAACTAATCCAATCAATTTCCGACAAAAATCTGTCTTTATCTTTTAATTGTCAACTTTTTTAAGATCTGGATCGCCTTTTAAGTTTATATAATTAAACTGCGATAACATCATATCGCCCACCGATCTATATAATGGGCAAACGACATAAAAATTAATATTTTGTTAATACAAAGTCGATCGACATTTGGAAAAACTCAAGGCTTCTGGGTTTTGCTACCGGGCGGATGGCGCTGGGCGATGTGATGTTTTGTCGCTGAAACATGGGGTTTCTGGGCTTTTCCACTCTTGCTAAAACCATCGCTATGATTCGCCATCCTATGAGAGCTATATCAATATTAGCCGGAAACCCGCAACGGGGTGTTTTTTGGGATTAACCGATGAAAGAGGTTTATAACACAATACGGTTTACTTAAGAACAATCTGACTTGCAAAAAATGCCTGTATTGCCTATAAAATAGCGCTCGGAAATTCGTCAAAAAGCGTTAAGTTAACCGTATTGGTTTATAACACGTTTTTCATTCAGTTGACAGTTGACTTGGGGCAGCACTTGACAAAGGAAGGAAGAGGATTAGATTAATGAATAGTCGGATTTTATTTTCTGCATACAAGGGTTCCGGCTTTCAACCAATTCTTTCGGGTAAGAGGATACAAATAGTTGGCAAGCAATCTGGTAATTGTTCTGGAATCTGAGCCGGATGAGCTTTTGACAAGTGTTATTTTGTGATACTCATTAGACTTGCATTGCATAAATATTCCCTTGATACAACAACCGCTCATTAACGCTGATTAGAGAGAGCACAAATGCAATTAAAGTCTATTGAATATTACAGATTATGTGCTTTCTTTTCTCGAAGTTTCAACAAAATCTCTGCGTGAACTTCGCGGGTAATCGGATAGAAATATGTAAGAATCATGCCGCAAATTAAAGCAATTGTGGGCAGCGGCCCGATCGCAACTCGAATCGCGAACAGGGCAGAATCCGGCTGTATAGGTGCAGCCTGTCCCTGAACAGTAGCGAGAAATCCAGCTTGTTCTAATGCTTGGCCTACCAACCACAAGCCGATCGCCAAACCAATTTTTTGCAGCAACACCATAAACGAATAGAACACGCCTTCGCGTCTTTCGCCTGTTTGGAGTTCGTCGAGTTCAATCACATCCGGTATCATCGACCAAGGTACAAGATAAGCAGTAGAAACTCCCACACCAGCCATAACTGCTAAGAGGTACATTTGAACTACCTGTCCGGGTTGCAGGAAAAACAGTCCGGCTTGGGCGATAATCCACAAACTCATGCCCATAAAATAAACAGCTTTTTTGCCATAGCGCTGGCTAACTCGACTCCAAACAGATAACATGGCGAGTGCGGTGCCTTGAACGGCGATCGCAGTTTGGGTAAAAGTTGCTGGCGGCAGATTCATCCAGTTGATGACAAAGTAAGGCAAAATCGAAGCAGTTAATTGCACTCCCAGCCAAGAACAGAGATAAATTCCAATTACGTACAAAAAAGGGCGATTGTTAAATGCAATCCGCAACTGTTCTCCTATCGGCAAAGAGGTTGAATTGTCTTCTGCGGGATTGTCTTGCAATTGAGAGAGGACGTGTTTTCGGGTTCCGAAAAAGCACCAATACAAAGGCAATACTGAAATTACTGTACAGATGGCGCCTAATATTAAGTATTTTTGGGTGTCATCTTTAACTAAGGCAAAGATAATTTGCGCGATAATTAATGACAAAATGCTGCCGCCGATCGAGAAAGTAAACCGGAAACTGTTAAGGCTAGTGCGTTCGTTGTAGTCTTGGGTTAATTCTGGGGTGAGGGCGGTGTAGGGTAGGTTGACGGCGGTGTAGGCGGTGTTAAACAATATGCCGATCGCCACATAGTACCAAAACAATATCGTAGGATCTTTGCTGGGAACAATCCACTGCAAAAAGAAGAAGATACCGAAAGGAATTGCGCCGTAAACCATCCAAGGATAGCGGCGGCCCCAGGGGTGAGAGGTGCGATCGCTCAAAACCCCCACAATCGGGTCATTTATCGCATCCCAAACCTTGCCAATTAGCAAAATGTTACTAGCAGTCCCCGCAGCCAAACCCGCCACGTTGGTAAAGAAAAACAGCAGGAAAAACACCAGAACATTCGCAGTAATTGCGGGGCCAAGGTCTCCCGCACCGTATGCTAATTTTGTGGAGAAACTGAGTTTTTTGGTTTCTGGGTTGTCGGCGGCCCTTTCAGGGGGGGAAGTGTTGCTCATAAACTTTTGTTTCGGGATTTTTGGGCGATGATTTCGGGATTTTTGGGCGATCGCAGTCTTTCCAATAGGAGTATAACTCGCGTTAAGCTGTAATACTAAGTTTTTTTTGGGCGATCGGGACTTTTCTGAAGATTTCGTAATTGGTAATTAGTAATTGGTAATTCAATAGTAGAGGCAGGTTTTACCAACAATCTTTAATTCCCACCAACAATCGAACTAAACCCGCCCGCACCAAGCGACAGCAATTCGATCGCACATTTGAATGATTTGTGATTTGTAATTGGTAATTGGTAATTGATAATTGGACTTATGCACCTATAGCAATCCTTGAGTCCTGGACGCAACTGGAACTTTTATGGAACTATTTTTGGGGTCACTTGTTGCGTTTGAGCGCTTAAATATAAGAGCGCCCAAGCGCAACAACGTACCTTTATTTAATGTGACAGTGGCATCTAGGAATGACCTGGTTGAAAGTAATAAGTTGAAATGTTTGAATGTTGTGAATTATTCAATTGAAAATTCCAAATCTAAAATTACTAGGTTAGCAATCTAGATTTGACGGTAATGGCTCCCACACACCATAAAATAGCGTTGACCATCTCCGAACGCTGGATGTCCTCTTCAGCTAAAAAACTCGCAAACTCTTCATCAATATTCAGGTGGTCTGCAAAAGCATAAAGCACGCGTTTGTAGTTTGTGGGCATGGGTGTTAATGTGACTTTTACTAAATTTAACAGCGCGTTCAAACAGTTAAGCATAATCCCTGATTCGTCAATATCTTCTGCATCGAGCAAGTACAGGGTTTCTGCAATGTCGCAGATAGCGTCTATTTGTGTGGGTGGTGTTCCCAGTTCGCTGACATCTATATCGCACAGTTTGAGAGCATTAATCGCTAGTTGTGGACGGGTAAAAAATACAAGTTGACCGCCAGCTACTAAAGGCGGTTCTTCTTCTCCACAGACAATGAGAGTATACAGATTCGGTACTTCGGTGTCGGGGTCGATGCGGAAACCTAACAGCCGCAGCAATTTTTCTTGATTGGGGTTGGCTGTTTGCAGTTTGGTTGCGAAAAGTTTTGATTGTGACATGATTTTTTAATTGCGATAAAATTAATGCTATTAAACCAGATTTCTAGGCAAAATCCGGGCTTGAGTGAGACACCTACAAATAAACTGGGTTGAAGAAGCCAGAGTGCACAAGTTGTGTGCTACAAATTTTGTTGGATGATGTCGCAGCATTCAGCGACGGTTGCTCTTTTTTCCATGGCTGCGACTAGGGCTTCGTAAGCGGATTGATGGCTTTCGATTAGGGTTTTTGCTCGCAGCGAACCCCAGTTTTGTTTGAGTTGAATTTCGGAAACGGGACGGCGTAGTTGTGTTAAAATTGCGCTAATTTTTGTACGGTCTTCTGCTCCTCCTATGGCGTTACCGTAAACAACTTTTTCGGCGACTATTCCGGCCATCCACACGGTGCAGTATTGGTCTAAAAGTTGGACGGAAAGAGTGCCGTTTTCGAGTTGAGATGCTAGTTGTTGGTCTGCAAATCGAACGCCGCCTTGGGCTGTTTGACCTTGTTTGAATGCTTCAAGAGCGTTGAGGGCGTAGCTGGTTACGGGAATTCCTAACAGGTGGGCGACGAGGAAGTGTCCGGCTTCGTGGTGGAGGATACGATCGCGCTTTTCTTTAGAACTTCCCCCCAGCAAATCTACTAATATTGTACCGCCTTGACCTTGCCACTGGAAACTGTCGAGGGTGGCTAGCCCCAACAGGCAAAAGGTGGCGATCGCAGGTACGGCCTCTGGTAGGTTGAATAGGGGGCCCAATAATATGGAAACGGTGATGGCGAAGATAGAAATAGCGATAATATTCAAAGAAGTGTCTTTCATTATTGGGAATTGGTTATTTGTTATTGGTTATTGGTTATTTGTTATTGGTTATTTGTGATTAGACCAACAACTAGCAACTAACAACTGACTACGGACTAATGTTGAGTTTCTTAGTGTATATCGCACATTTGACCAAAATCTACACAAGCCAGATCGCGCGGGCCGGTGCGCGAGGGCCCGGACTTTAGCTTAAAATGCCATCTTCCAGTTTGACTGAAAATTGTCGATCCCAAGCCGCCTACATTAAAAAGATATTAAAATAAATCAAAGTCAAGTAAAAGTGTTAGTGGAATCCTTCATGTCAGTTTTGGCAGCGATCGCAGTTTTAGGTATCTTGATAGTCGTTCACGAACTCGGCCACTTCCTGGCGGCGAGACTTCAACACATTCACGTCAACCGCTTCTCCATCGGTTTCGGGCCCATCCTGTGGAAGTACCAAGGCCCGGAAACTGAGTACGCCCTCCGCGCCTTTCCCCTGGGAGGTTTCGTGGGTTTCCCGGATGACGATCCAGACAGCACTATTCCCCCCAATGACCCGAATTTGCTACGCAACCGCCCTGTGATCGATCGGGCGATCGTGATTAGTGCAGGAGTAATTGCCAACTTAATTTTTGCTTACTTCCTGCTGGTGGTGCAATTAACCACCGTTGGCGCTGCATCTATGAACTACCTACCGGGAGTTAAAGTCCCGGAAGTCGCTGCGGAAGTTAGTTCGGCGGCAAAACAAGCGGGAATTCGATCGGGCGACATTGTTCTGTCCGTTGATGGCAAGGAATTGGGCGCTAACCGCGAAGCAATCAAATCTCTAGTCTCAGCCATCCAAGATCGTCCCAACCAAGCCTTGGCGTTAGAAATTCAGCGCGAAGAACAAAAATTTGTGGTGACAGTTACTCCCGAATTATCACCTGACGGTAAAGGTAAGATTGGCGTGCAGCTAACTTCTAACGGTACCGTCGTGCGGGAACGGGCAGGAATTGTAGAGGCGTTTAGCAAGGCTGCAACTGAGTTTGAGCGAATTGTAGTGCTGACGTTTCAAGGTTTCGGGCAGTTACTTAGCAATTTCAGTCAGACTGCTGAAAAGTTGTCCGGGCCTGTGGCAATTGTAGCCATTGGTGCAGGAATTGCGCGATCGGATGCTGCAAATTTGTTTCAGTTTGCGGTATTAATTAGTATAAATTTGGCTGTGATTAATATCTTGCCTTTGCCTGCTTTAGATGGCGGTCAGCTAGCTTTTCTGTTAATAGAAGGACTGCGCGGCAAGCCTCTGCCGAACCGCATTCAAGAAAATGTGATGCAGACTGGTTTGGTGCTGTTGTTGGGTTTGGGAATTTTCTTGATAGTTCGCGATACTGCTAATTTGGCGGGCTTTGATTTGATCCGCACTCTTCGCCAGCAGTAGTTGACAGTTGACAGTTGATCTGTGGTAGGGGCAGTGCCCCCGTGCCTGCCCTCTCCGTTGGCAGTTGACAGTCGATCTGCGGTAGTCATTAGTGATTGGTCAGCAGCCATTAGTCATGACATAGCCGAGGGCTGCTGACTCATATAAATTAACCCGTAAAATTGGAGAAATAGCAATGGTCACACAACTGCAATCTCCCGAAAAAGCAAAGATTATCTATCCAGATGATAACGGCGAACCAATGTCAGATAATACCGAACAGTTTAGATTGATCGTGTGGATCAAAGAAAATTTAGAACTGTTATTTGCCAGCAGGGCTGATGTTTTTGTAGCGGGAAACTTACTGTGGTATCCAGTAGAAGGAAATAACAAGATTTCTCAAGCGCCAGATGCGATGGTAGTCTTCGGAAGACCGAAAGGTTATCGAGGTTCATACCAACAATGGAATGAAGAGAACATTGTGCCGCAAGTGGCGTTTGAAATTTGGTCGCCGGGAAATCGGCTGACTCCGATGCTCCAAAAACTGAGATTTTACGAACAGTACGGCGTAGAAGAATATTATCTGTACAATCCAGCAAATGTGGATTTAACTATATGGGAGCGCCGAGAGCAAGGATTAGAAGCAATCGAAGAAGTTAACGGTTGGGTAAGTCCAAGAATGGGAGTGCGGTTTCAACTATCAGAAACTGAACTGCAAATATTCAGGCCTGATGGAACACCGTTTGTGAGTTTTGTGGAACTCGCTCAACTTCGAGAACAAGCAGAATTAAGAGCCGAACAAGAACGGCAAAGAGCCGAACAAGAACGGCAAAGGGCCGAACAGGCAGAAGTTTTGCTGGAGCAAGAACGATCGCGGTCGCAAGCTTTAGAAGCTCGCCTCCGAGACATGGGGATTGACAGTTGACAGTTGACAGTTGACAGTTGACAGTTGACAGTTCAATACTTCGGACAGTTTTTTGACGACTCTGTAAGCGTTACAGCGTAAGCCCTGGCATTTTTAATGGTTTTTTGAAACTCAGGACGCTTACTTAAAGATTGAAAAAATACTCATCCCTATAGCCATCAAAGGTTTGATGTACTCAATTAGCTCTAAAACTGTCCGAAGTATTGACAGTTGACAGTTAACTAATAACTGATGACCAATGACTTCTGACTAATGACTAATGACTAATGACCAATGACCAATGACCAAAAAGTTAAGTTTAAAACAAAGATCGCTCGAAATTCTAATTCGCCTCAAACGGCTGTATCCAGAAGCCCCTTGCACTCTCAACTACGAAACTCCCGTGCAGTTGATGGTGGCGACGATTCTGGCGGCTCAGTGTACGGATGAGCGCGTAAATCTGGTAACGCCGGCTTTGTTTGAGCGTTTCCCGGATGCGGAGGCTTTGGCAAATGCTGATTTGGATGAATTGGAGCGTCTGGTGCGATCGACTGGTTTCTATCGGAATAAGTCTAAAAATATTAAAGCTGCTTGTTGGGCGATCGTCAACAAATTCAACAATCAAGTGCCGCAGCAAATGGAACTGCTGTTAGAATTGCCAGGAGTTGCCCGCAAAACCGCTAATGTCGTCCTCGCCCACGCTTTTGATATTCATCAAGGCGTGACGGTAGACACTCACGTCAAGCGTTTGAGTCAGCGATTGGGATTGACTGAACACGCCGATCCAATTCGGATCGAGCGGGATTTGATGCTATTGTTGCCGCAGCCGGATTGGGAAAATTGGTCAATTCGGTTGGTGTATCACGGCCGGGCTGTTTGTAATGCGAGAAAGCCGATTTGCCATATTTGTGAACTTGCAGATTTATGTCCTTCTGCTAATAGTTAGATTTTCCACCAGTTTCAGGAATAGGCAAGATGCCTGTCCCACAAAATAACAGAAATGATTGTGAAATAGTCATCTTGCCAGTTGCAAAAAAAGCTTAAATAATTGTGGAACAGCCATCTTGCCAGTTGCAAAAAAAGCTTAAATAATTGTGGAACAGCCATCTTGCCAGTTGCAAAAATCTTGTCAACAAAAAAAGTAATTAAAATAAAAATGATCTAAAACCACCAAAATATAGTAAAATAGTAGATTGTGATTTATCTAAGGATATCAACAGATTATGGCTAAAAAGAGCATGGTCGAGCGCGAGAAAAAGCGCCAAGCACTTGTAGACAAGTACGCTGACAAGCGCGAAGACCTGAAAGAGCAGTTCGACCAAGCAGCGAACCAGATGGACAAAATGGCGATTCACCGCCAACTGCAACAGCTACCCCGCGGCAGTTCGCGGACTCGCTTGCGTAACCGCTGCTGGGCTACTGGTCGCCCCAGAGGTTACTACCGCGATTTCGGACTGTCTCGCAACATGATGCGAGAAATGGCTCACGAAGGTCTTTTGCCCGGTGTTGTGAAGTCTAGTTGGTAGAAGTCAGTTGACAGTTGACAGTTGACAGTTGACAGTTAATATTTGTGAGTTGTCATTAGTCTGAAGGAAGAAGGAAAAAGGAAGAAAGAAGAAGGAAAAAAACTTATAAATAATCTGCAAGATTATGTTTGGGGTTTATTTTTGTTTCAGATTTCAGCTCAAACTTCCTTCTTGCTTTGTCCTTCTTGCTTCTTCCTACTTCTTCCTTTAGACATCCGTTACTTGCATCCGTTGCGGAACCTTCTTGCTTCATTGGCCGCAGCATTTATCGATACCGAGACTTTCGAGTAATAAGTCGCTGACGGCATTGGCGATCGCAAATTCGCCGTAAAAGCTTTTAGAAAAATCATAGGCCTGCATTTCGGTGACGATCGCAATTACGAGGCTACCCAAATCGTTTTCGCCTTCCATGCGCTGGCGGAGGTAGATTTGGGCTGCTCTTTTAGCTATTTGCTGGTTGGCTGCTTCTGGGATAAACTCGGAGTCTAGCCATGCCAGCAGCGTTTCTTGGAGCCATTGGCCTTCTTGCTCGGGGTTTTGGGCCGGCGGCAAGGTAATAGGTTGGATGGTTTCAGACATGATTATTCGTAATTGCTAATGTTGACTTTGAAAAGTTAGCGGACAAATGACAACTGATAAATTTATGCAATATGATATACCGTCAATTATACAGGGATACGCGCAAGGCTTCTTCTTGATGGCGAATGATGGGGAGGAGAGTCTGGGGTGGTATTCGAGCCGCCAGCGGGCGCTGATACCCCTGGATGAGAGATTTACCTATCCGAAATCCCTGCGACGCCAAATCAATCAAAATCGGTTCTCGGTGGCTGTGAACCGCGATTTTGGGGCGGTAGTTGAGGGTTGTGCCGATCGAGAAACGACATGGATTTCTAAGGAGCTCAAGCAGATTTACTGGGGGTTGTATGAGGCTGGTTGGGCGTACAGCTTCGAGACTTGGTGCGGCGACGAATTGGCGGGCGGTATTTTGGGATTGTCTATAGGTGGCGCATTTATTGGGGAATCGATGTTTTACCAGATTCCCGAGGGTTCTAAGGTGGCGATGGTGAAGTTGGTGGAGAGATTGCGCGATCGATCTTATCTACTTTTCGACGCTCAAATGAACAATCCTCACCTCGAAAGATTCGGAGCTTATACTGTTAAGGAGAAGCATTATAATGCTCTTTTACAAGAAGCTTTGAAGCGTAAATGCTCGTTGTTTTAACATAACGATGGAAATCCCCGGTTTCTGAGTAGCACATTAAACCGGGCTTACAGCATATACTGCCAAGTTTTGGTTAGAAAGGGCGATCGACCCTTGAATATTCTACATTAAACATTATATACTGAGAGCGTAAGCAACCAGGCACGGGAGAATCAGACGATGGAGTGGTTAGTATTGTGGGGAGTACAAAACTTCGCTGGGTTTATTTTCTCAGAAGTTGTGGGTAAACTAGCCCAGTCAGCACTAGAAGATTATGTAAAAGATTTTTTTAAAGCCTCAATTAAAGATTTAGTCGGTTTAGCTAAAGAAAAACCCTTGACAGTTGCCTTCGGAAAAGGAATCACAGAATTTTTATATATTGCACAGGGAGAACTAGAAGATGCAGAAGATGATGGTGCAGAAATTGATAATGTTCCAATTCTACAATATCAAGATTCATTAGAAAAGTTCCTGCAAGATAAATCAGTACTAGCAACTTTGGGTCAACCTTTCAATAAAGCACTAGGAACCACTTCCGCTACCGATGGGGATTTCTTTGATATTGGATTGCTCGCACAAAAATGGAACGACCTAAACTTACAGCATTTGCCCGATGAATTCAACTGGCAAAAAGTCGGTAAGCGCTATACAAAAAAAGTAACAGCTATTGTCCGAGAATCGGATGAGTTGCGAAAATTATTAGATTCGCAAAACTTAGCAGGAATTAGAACTAGCCTCGCACAAAGTTTGCCGATTTCACCTAATTTTGACTTCATTAGATATCAAGAGGGATTGAAGAATGCTTACGGGAAACTAAAGTTGGATAGTTTGGATACCAGCGGTTGTAATTATAGTTTGCAACTATGGAATATATTTGTACCTCAAAATGTTGAGGAAAATACAAATAGTGTACAACCTATTACAATATTAGACTTGATCAACGGTGATGAACAAAATTATAAATATACTGTCATTCTCGGTCGCCCCGGATCTGGCAAGTCTACCTTAACACAGTATAAAGCATTAGAATGGGCGAGGGTTCCGGTGATTAGTTTACCCTTACAAGAATTGCCTCTACTGATTGAATTGCGGAACTATATTGAGAATCGGGACAAATCACAAAACTTTTTACACTACTTGCATCAAGGAAGTGGAGTGCTTGGCGGTACTCTCAATCAGCATGAATTAGATGAATGGTTGAAACATAGCTCAAGTATTGTAATGTTTGATGGCTTGGATGAGGTTTTAGACGATCGGACGCGGGAAAATGTAGTTATTGATATTATTAATTTTACTACTAACTATCCGAAGGTCAGAGTTTTAGTAACTTCTCGTATTGTCGGTTACGAACAGCAGCGTCACCGTTTCCAAAGTGCTGATTTTCACGAATTTATGTTGCAAGATTTAAATATAGACCAAATTACAAGTTTTGTTACTCAATGGCACAAATTAGCTTTTGAAGATCGACCAGATGAAGGTCATCGAAAATGCGATCGCCTTTTGGGTTCCATTGACAGATACTCAGCGTTTCAAGAATTAGCAGGTAATCCTTTACTATTAACGATGATGACGATTTTGAACCGATTTGAGGAACTGCCAAGAGATAGAGCCACCTTATACGAACGCGCTTCTGAATTGTTGCTACAACGCTGGGATGGCAGCAAAAATTTACAAAATAGTAGTCCGTTACCTGCGTTAGTAAAAGATTATCTTGACTATAAAAGAAAGCAAGAAATGCTGCGCTTTGTCGCTCATAAAATGCAAGACATTGCGAACAATTCTAAACCAAATTTAGTGATTGCTCAAAAGGTGTTAGATGAAAGATTGACCGAGTATTTAGAAAGTGAAAAAATTTCTGAATCTAAATTAGTCGCTACAGCATTGCGTAAGGATTTAACCGCACGAAGTTTTATTTTGTGTTTTCTGGGTGGCGATACTTATGGATTTGTACATCGGACTTTTTTGGAATATTTCTGTGCTTGGCATTTTGTAGTTGGTTTTCAGGAAAAACAAGATATTAGTCTGGAAAAACTTAAGGAAACTGTTTTTGGGATTCGTTGGCATGATTCGTCTTGGCATGAAGTTTTGAGTTTGATTGTCAGCAAGTTAAATGTTAGGTTTTCTCAAGAAATTATTGAGTATTTGCTGGAACAAGATGGAACATTGAATAATTTTAGTAATCTGTTTCTGGCTGCTAAGTGTTGTGAAGATATGAGGGATTTTCGCCAAATTCCAGAGACGCAGAATCGGTTGGTTGAAAAGTTACAATCTGTTGTGGATAGTCAGGCTGGTGTGAGTGATGAAACTCGCAATGATGCGAGGAAAATCATCGAAAAATACCACGAAGCAGAGCCTCTAGATTCGCATTCCTAGGGTTTGCGTAGGAACGAGATAAAGGGGAATTATTCTCTTCAGCCCTCTTCAGAGGACTTTCGCTATGAGACAGGGAATGAATTCCCTGTCGGACTGTGATAAAATAAGACATAACGAATTAGGCATCCATTATGGATTTGCTCGCAATCTCAGGACTTTCTACAAATACAGTCGGGTTTCTCTACAAGACTCTGCTGGAAAAACTGATGCGCGAAAATCTCGATAATTTCGTTGTTCAACTTTTCTCCACAAATGACAATCAAATCTCGATTAACCCAAGTCGAGATATCCTGGTTCAAGCCACCATCGCTAACCTGACACAGTTTTTGCTCCTCGTACAGCAAGAGTTGGAAGATGCAGATGAATCTGAAACCAACATCATTCAATATACTGATTCTTTAGATACATTTATTCGCCAGCCAGCGGTACTCGATGAATTGGGAAAACCTTTTCAAAATACTGAACAATTCCCAGATAGTCATCAGTTAGCACAGACTTGGGAAACTCTCGATTTACTCCCACTTCCCGATGAGTTTGACTGGGAAAAATTGACCAAGCGGTATCGCCGCAAAGCACTAGCATTTTTGCAAGCATCGCCAGTATTGTCAACTCTACTCGTTTCCTCAAAAGGTGTTGTAGCAGTTGAGGAAACTGCTGATTTGATTGTGCTCAGGTATCGTGATGAAATTAAAAAAAATTATGGTTATCTCAGATTAGATACAGTTGAAACTTCCGGTTATAGTTATCAACTGCAACTGTGGAATGTTTTTGTGGCTCAAGAAGTACGAGAAGTGGGCGAAGCGATGCCGCAAATTCATGAGTTGCCCAAATCTTATCAACAGCGACTTATTGATAGCAATCAACTAGACCCTGAAGCTATTTTACCCGAAAATTGGGAACGCTACAAACGAGTTTATGCTGAATCGGCTTCTCGTTCTGTACTAGAAATAATTCAGGATGAACAGAATTATCCATACTTAGTTATCTTAGGCGATCCAGGTTCTGGAAAGTCGAGTTTAGTTCAGTATCTCGCCCTGGCATGGGCAGAAAAACCAGTCGCAGATTCGACTTCGCAGCCGATTCCATTGCTGATTGAGTTGCGGAAATATATGCAAGATTCCAACTCTCAGCAGTGTACTGATTTTCTGGATTTTTTCCATCAAGGTAGCAATTCAATCTGCAACATTCAGCGGCAATTGTTGCAACCCAGGCTAGTTTCTGGCGATGCTTTGGTGATTTTTGATGGGTTAGATGAGGTGTTCGATCCGCAGCAACGAGAGCAAGCTGTCAGCCAGATTATTAACTTTACCAATCACTATCCCCGCGTGCGGGTGTTGGTGACTTCTCGCGTCATTGGTTACAAGCCGCAGCAGTTTCGTGATGCCAAGTTTCGGCATTTCATGCTGCAAGATTTGACAGATTCGCAAATTGACAAGTTTCTCCAACAATGGCATAAGTTGGTTTTTAGCAGTCAAAAAGACCGAGATCAAAAGCAAGAAAGGCTACATCGAGCCATCGTTGAATCTCAATCTATTCGAGAATTGGCGGGAAATCCTTTGCTGTTGACGATGATGGCGATTCTGAATCGTTATCAAGAATTGCCGAGAGATAGAGCAGAATTGTACCATCAATGTTCGCGAGTTTTGTTGCAACAGTGGGATGTGGATAAGGCTCTCAATGATGAACGTTTTGATGTGGTGATTGATTTCAAAGATAAACAAGCGATGTTGCGTCTAGTTGCAGCGGAGATGCAAGGTAATGCTAGGGGTTTAGCTGGAAATTTAATTGCATCGCCACGATTGCAAGAGATTATTGAGGATTATTTACAACTGATTAAAATCAAAGATTCTGCCAAGATAGCTAAGTTGATTGTAGAGCAACTGCGGACTCGTAACTTTATTTTGTGTTTTTTGGGTGCAGATTATTATGCTTTTGTGCATCGAACTTTTTTGGAATATTTCTGTGCTACAGATTTTGTCTGGCAATTTGAAAAAGAGCGCAAAATAGATCTGGCATATCTCAAACATAAGGTGTTTGGCGAACACTGGCAAGAAGAATCTTGGCATGAAGTGCTGCGGTTGATTGCGGGTTCGATTAATGAAATGTTTACAGGGGAAATTATTCAGTATTTAATGACTCAAAATGGGGAAGCGGAAAAATTTAGCAATCTGTTTTTGGCTGCGAAGTGTTTGGATGAAGTGAGGAATAGAAATACTATTGATGGCATTGCTCGTGAATTGTGCGCTGAAGTTAAAGAGTTAACTAAATACGGAAATATCACTGCTGATACATCTGTAGAATATGACAACCTAGTTTATCAAATTCGCAGACAAGCAGTAGCAGCAATTGCAGCAACTTGGAAAGATGACCCGGAAACCTTACCTTGGCTCAAAGAACGCGCTCTAACCGACTATAATTCGGATGTGCGACAAGCAGCAGTACAAGCATTCGCACGGGGGTGGAAAGATGACCCGGAAACCTTACCTTGGCTCAAAGAACACGCTCTAACCGACTATAATTCGGATGTGCGACGTGCAGCAGTACAAGAATTAGCAC